>NZ_JCADBK010000010.1:0-255800 GCF_059358955.1 Nonomuraea sp. CX421
GACGTCAACGCAGCCCGCAACATCGCCGCACGCGGTGAGACGGGCTGGGCAGTGAGTCACGCTGCCTGACGCGGACCAGACCGTCGAAGCCACCGACGGCGAGGAGCTGCAAGCTTGGTCGTTCACGGCCGAGAAGCTGACTGCTCTTGCAGGGTGTAGAGGCGGATCTCGATGCCGTCGGGATCGATGAGGCCGGGGATCAGCCACCCGACGCTGCCCTCGGCGATCTCGCCATGTCGTTCGCCCAGGACGTCGAGATGATCCGCCCAGGCCCGCAGCGCCTCCAGCGTCGGCACGCCGAGCGCGACCGGGTCGAAGCCGCTCAGCTGCGCGGCCAGCCGCGGCTCCTCGCGCAGTGCCAGCGTCACCGTCCGTGCCGGGTCGGTCAGCGCCACGCCGCGCAGCACGCCGTCCTCGACGAACTCGATCGCCAGGTCGAGGCGGAGCACCCGCCGGTACCACTCAAGGCTCTTGTGCACGTCGGAGACGGGCAGCTTGACGTGATGGAATCCGCCCAGCACGACCATCGGAAACCTCCATGACCTCAGGGAGACGACGCTTTAGATTAGAGTCGCACTTTAAAGCAATACTCTAAACCAGTCGGCTCGGTCAAGGGAGCGAGGCGGGCCAGTCCGGGCGCGTGAGAGCAGCCGGACGACTCGCCGCGCCGTCGAGCGCACGGCGTTGCCGTCATCGGCCGGACCGGGGTCAGGGAGTCCGGGTGGGCGGGGTGGGGCCGCGGGGTGCGGACGGAGCGGGTGAGGTGGGTGCGGGTGCGGGCGTCGGTGAGCCGGGCGCGGAGGGGCTCAGGGTCGCGTACTGGCCTCTCCGCTCCTGGACCGGCACCATGACGCGCATCTCGCCGGCGCGTTTCAGCGTGAACGTCATGGGCACCCAGCGTGAACCGGTCACTCCGGTGACGGTCGCGATCGGCCCCTCGGCGCCCACGAGGCGCTTGGCCGGCACGTCCACCGGTGCGGGGAGCTGTACCCGCACCCCCTGCCCCGCGGTGACCCGCTCCAGGGTGTCGCTCCGGTTGCCGTCGTTGACCAGGATGGCGTACAGCGCGAGGTCGCGTCCGCCGGCCAGCAGGAAGGCGTTGCGCAGGTGCATCGTGCGGACGCTCGCGTTGGCGCCGTCGTTCTGCGGGGCGTGGATGCGGGTGACGTCCTCGGAGTCGTAGGTCAGGCCGGTGCAACCGGCGCTGACCGCGGTGACGGTCAGCAGAGCTGCCACGACGGACGTTCGACGAGTCATTGCAGGCGTCTACCCTGCACAAACGCCAAATAATCTCCCCGTGTGGCCTCCCGCTCCGGGATGCCCGGCGCGCGTTGGTGGAGCGCGAGGCGCGCCGGGTGCGGCAGGGGCGGCGGCGCGACCGGGGCGATGGCCGGTGTGGTTTGCCCGGCGTTCTCTGTGGCAGGCGAGATGCGGGTCCGATGCCGAGACACGGGGCCCGTGCACCCGACCCGATCACCTGAGGAGCGGCATGTCGCAGCCGGATGAGACGGCACCCTTGGCGGACAGGCGTGACCCGGAAGAGGATCACGGCGAACCCGAGTTCGCCGACGAGTTCAGCCCCTCGCCCACCGACCCGGCCAACCAGCCGGAGGGCGACCCCGACGAGGAGGTCCACGGACAGGCCGAGGGCTATGACGAACCCACGGAGGCGTGAGCGGGGGGCTCGCCTGGTGGGCCGCCGCTAGTTGGGCGGGTCGAAGCGGCCGTCGATCGCGGTCCAGCCGCCGTCCACGTAGAGGACCGAGCCGGTCACGAAGCCGGCCGCGTCGCTCGCCAGGTAGACCACGGCCCCGGCCATCTCGTCGGCGCGGGCCCACCGGCCGAGCGCGCTCTTGGCCGCGTAGGCGTCGTACCAGGCGGGGTCGGCCTTGATCTGGCTGGTCAGCGGCGTCTCCACCACCCCGGGCGCGATGGCGTTGACCCGCACCCCGCGCGGCCCGAACTCGGCGGCGGCCGTGCGCAGCAACTGCACCAGCCCCGCCTTGGTGGCCGAGTAGACGCCCTGGCCGGGCTCCGTCACCGAGGCCCGGATCGACGCGAACCCGATGATGGACCCGCGCCCGCGCTCCACCATCCCCGCCCCGAACGCTCGCACCAGGTCGAAGGAGGCGCGCAGGTTGAGGTCGACGACCCGGCCGAACTCCTCGGCGGAGTAGTCGAGCAGCCGCTTGCGCACGTTGGTCGCCGGGGTGAACACCAGCACGTCCGCGGGGGCCTCGGCGGCGAGCGCCTGGATGGAGCCGCCGTCGAGCACGTCCAGCTCCCGGGCCGTGCCGCCGCAGCGCGACGCCGTCTCCTCGGCCGACTCCGGATCGCGGTCCGCGCACACCACGTTCGCGCCGTGGGCCGCCAGCGCCAGCGCCGACTCCCGCCCGATGCCGCTCCCGGCGCCGATCACCACAGCCCGCCGCCCGTCGAGGCGGAACAACGCGTCATATCCCATGCGGGCCACCCTAGCGACTGGTCTGACCAGTGCACCAGGTTGGTCACCCTTCACCAGGGATGAGCGCGTCGCGGCGGCCCTGGAGGAAGGCGCACTCGGCGGCGTTGCCCGTGCGGGCGATGGCCTCCTCGTACGCCTGCGCCGCCTCGGCGGTGCGGCCGAGGCGGCGCAGCAGGTCGGCGCGGATCGCGTGGAACAGGTGGTAGGCGTCCAGGCCGAGGCCGTCGACCACGGCGAGCGCCTCGCCCGGGCCCGCCACCTCGGCCAGCGCGACCGCCCGGTTCAGGGCCACGACCGGCGTCGGGGCGCACGCGAGAAGCTGGTCGTACAGCCGCAGGATCTGCCCCCAGTCCGTGGCGTCGGCGCGCGGCGCGTCCGCGTGCACGGCGTTGATCGCCGCCTGGATCTGGTACGGCCCCGGCCGGTCGCGCCGCAGGCACGCGCGGACCAGTTCCTGGCCCTCGGCGATGAGGTCGTGGTCCCAGAGACGGCGGTCCTGCGCGGCCAGCAGCACGAGGCTCCCGTCGGGCGTGGCACGGGTCGCCCGGCGCGCGTGCAGGAGCAGCATGAGCGCGAGCAGGCCGACGACCTCCGGCTCGTCCGGCAGCAGCTCGGCCAGCAGTCTGCCGAGCCGGATGGCCTCGTCGCACAGGTCGTCGCGGACCAGGTCGGCTCCGGAGCTCGCGGTGTGGCCCTCGGTGAAGATGAGGTAGACGACCGCCAGTACGGCACGCACGCGGCCGGGGAGGTCGGCCTCGGCCGGCACGCGGTAGGGGATGCGCGCGTCACGGATCTTGCCCTTGGCCCGGACCAGCCGCTGCGCCATCGTTGGCTCCGGCACGAGGAAGGCCCGCGCGATCTCCCCGGTGCCGAGGCCGCCGAGGAGGCGGAGGGTCAGCGCCACCTGGGTGGAGACGGCGAGAGCGGGATGGCAGCAGGTGAAGATCAGGCGCAGCCGGTCGTCGGGCACGGCACCCTGCTCGGCCGGTTCGCCTGAGGCGTGCAGCAGGGCCGCCGCGGCGTGCCGGTCGTCGCGGGACGCCTCGCGGCGCAACCGGTCGATCGCCCGGTTGCGGGCCGTGGTGATGATCCAGCCGGCCGGGCTCGGCGGCGCCCCGGTGGCCGGCCAGCGGTCCACGGCCACGGCGAACGCGTCCTGGACCGCCTCTTCGGCCAGGTCGATGTCGCCGAACCGGCCCACCAGCACGGCCACCGCCCGCGCGTACTCCCGCCGGAACACCTGCTCGACCTCGGCCACCGAGACGTCCGCGCCCCCGGGGCCGCCCGCCTCCGGCGCCCCCATCCCATCGCCGGCCGGCCCGCCGGGCTCGGCGTCATGCCGCACGCTCACCCCTGCCCTCGCGACCGTCTCACTGCCTCGTCACGGGCCGGCCGGGCCGGGCCGCGCGCCTCCCAGTCGGAGCGGAGGATCTCGTACTCCACCTCCCCCTCCTCCGACCCCTCGATGGGCTCGGGCCAGTCGTCGAAGTACGTGCGCACGTGACGCAGCCCGCACTTCTCCATGACGCGGCGCGACCCCCGGTTGACGGCCATGGTCGTGGCGAAGACGCGCCGGGCGCCCAGCTCGCCGAACGCCTTGTCGATCAGCGCGAGCGACCCCTCGGTGCCGTAGCCCCTGCCCCACGCGGACTTGTGCAGGCGATAGCCCAGCTCCGGCTCGGCGGGGTCGCCGCCCTCCGGCGGGCGCAGGTGGAACCAGCCGAGGAAGGCGCCGGTGGAGCGTTCGATCGCGGCGAAGAAGCCTGAGGAGACGTAGCGGGGCAGCGTCTCGTTCACGATCACGTCACGGGGGGTCGGCTTGCCGCCGTTGAGGAAGCGCATGACGTCGGGGTCGTTGTGCAGCTCGAACAGAAGGTCGGCGTCGGCGCCGGTGAACCGGCGCAGGATAAGGCGGTCGGTCTCTGAGTAGATCTCCACCGGCCCCACGCTAACGCGGGTCAGGGGCGCAGGACGCGGCCGTGGCGGCCGCCGGTGAACTCGCCCGACTCCACGACTACCCGCCCCTCCAGCAGCACGTGCACGATGCCCGTGGGACGGGCGGACGGAGCGGTGTAGGTGCCCGCGTGGCCGACCGTGGCCGGGTCGAAGACGCAGACGTCGGCGTACGCCCCGGCGCCGAGCCACCCCCTGCCGCGCAGCCCGAACTGGTCGGCGGTGGCGGAGGTCATCTTGCGCACCGCCTCGGCCCAGCCGACCACGCCCCGCTCCCGTACGTAGCAGCCGAGGAACCGCGGGAAGCAGCCCCACGTGCGCGGATGCTCCAGGCCGGTGGGCGGCCCGTTGTCCGAGCCGATGGCGATGAGCGGATCGGCCATGATCTCGGTCACGTCCTCCTCGGCCATCATCTCGACCACCATCTGCGCGGCCGGGTCCGCCGCGACGAGGTCGCAGGCGACCTCCCACGGGTCGCGCTCCCCGGCGATGTCGGCCAGCGCGCGGCCGGTGAAGGAGGCGTCGGCGTGCGAGGTGACGAGGATCCCGGCCGGTACGGCGTCCCGCCAGAGCCCCGAACCCGTCCCGCCCGCCTCGGCCACCGAGCGGAGCCGCAGGCGCTCGGCGGGGGAGGCGAGCACCTCCCGCAGTCGGCCGCCCGCCAGCGCCGACGGCGGGAGCAGCGCCGCCAGCACGGTGGAGCCCGCCAGGTAGGGGTACTGGTCGCCGCGCACGTCCACCCCGGTGGCCCGCGCGGCGCGCAGCCTGTCCAGCAGCAGGGACGCCCGCCCGTGGTTGGGCCGGCCGGCGACCTTGCAGTGCGACACCTGCAGCCGCACCCGGGCCCGCCGGGCGATCTCGACGGCCTCGTCCAGGGCCTCACCGACCGCGGCGCCCTCGTCGCGCAGATGCGTCGTGTACGGCACGCCGTACCGGTGCGCGACCCGGGCCAGCGCGACCAGCTCGCCGGTGCCGGCGTAGCTCCCGGGCGGATAGATCAGCCCGCTGGACAGCCCGCACGCGCCCGCCTCGAAGGCGTCGGCGGCCAGCTCGCACATCCGGTCCAGGTCGCCCTCGGCCAGGTCCGGCGCGAACCCCGCCACCGCCCCCCGCAGCGTCGAGTGCCCGACCAGCGTCGCCACGTGGTTCGACGGCCCGGCGACGGCGACGGCCGACAGGTATCCGGCGAAGGTCCAGTCGGGCACGGAGACCCCGGTCAGCTCCTCCAGCCGGGAGGCGTCGGGCGCGTAGGAGTAGCCGCAGTTGCCGTTGATCTCGGTCGTCACGCCCTGCAGCAGCTTGAACGGCTGCGGCTCGTCCATCAGCGGCACCAGATCCGAATGCGCGTGGGCGTCCACGAACCCCGGCGCGACGATCAGCCCGGCCACGTCCAGCTCCCGGCGGGCGCCCGAGAGGCCGGGGCCGACGGCGACCACCCGCCCCCCGGAGATCGCCACGTCCGCCGTCTCGGCAGCCGAGCCCAGCCCGTCGTGCACCGTGCCGCCGCGCAGGATCACATCAATCATGCGATCCACCCAACACCTGACATGCCGGAAATTCTTGTCGTGAATGACCTAACAAGGTGGCCCGTGTTGGTCCGATGCGACGAAGAGAGGCGGCCGACGGACCGCCTAGCGTGCCAGCATGACGATTCGGCTGGCAGAACTGATCAAGGAGTTCCGCGTGCCCGGGGCCTCCCTGGCCTACTGGCACCAGGGCGAGACCCACCGCGAGGTCGCGGGTCTGCTCAACCTGGACACCGGTGTGGCGGCCACGCCCGACTCCCTGTTCCAGATCGGTTCGGTGACCAAGGTCTGGACGACGGCCCAGATCATGCTCCTGGTCGAGGAGGGCAGGCTGACGCTCGACACCCCGGTGGCCGAGGTGCTGCCCGAGATCGGCGGCGGCGTGCTGGTCAGGCACCTGCTCTCGCACACCAGCGGGATCGACGGCGACTTCTTCCACGACACGGGCCGCGGCGACGACTGCCTGGAGAAGTACGTCACGGCCATCGCGAGCCGGCCCCTCACCCACCCCGTCGGCGCCACCCACTCCTACAGCAACGGCGCCTTCTCCGTCGCGGGCCGGGTCGTCGAGCGGGTGACCGGCAAGGTGTGGGACACGGCGCTGCGCGAGCAGCTGATCGACCCCCTCGGACTGACCCACACCTGGACGCTGCCCGAGGACGTGATCCGCTTCCGCGCGGCCACCGGCCACCTCGGCGACGCCAACGAGCCGACCGGGGTCTGGGGCATCACCCGCTCCAACAGCCCCGCCGGGCAGATCTGCGCCACGGCCGCCGACCTGGTCCGCTTCGGCCGCGCCTTCGTCGAGCCCGCCGTCCTCAGCCGGGCGAGCGTCCAGGCCATGGCCGAGCCGCAGATCGAGCTGCCAGGCAGGGTGTACGGCACGCACTGGGGGCTCGGCTGGATCCTCGACACGTGGGACGGCACGCCCGTGCGGCTGCACGGCGGCAACACGATCGGCCAGGCGGCGATGCTCTGGGTGCTGCCGGACCAGGACGTCGTCGTCGCGCTGCTGTGCAACGGCGGTGACACCGACGGCCTCATCCAGGCGGTGGCCGAGCAGCTCTTCCCCGCGCTGTGCGGGGTCCGGCCGCCGGCGCCGCCGCGGCCGCCCGAGACCCCGGTGGCGGTGGAGGCGGGCCGGCACGACGGCGTGTACGAGCGCACCGGCGCCCGGATCACCGTGCGCGACCTGCGGCTCACCTACGAGTCGACCGGCGAGTACGCCGACCTCCAGTCGCCGCTGGAGTTCGAGCTCGTGCCGGCCGGGGACTCCGTCTTCCTCGCCCGCCGCTCCGGCGACCGGCTGTGGACCAAGGCGGTGTTCCACACCCTGGCGGACGGCTCGCCGTACCTGTACTTCGGTGTGCGCTCCACCCCGAAGATCCCGTGACCCTCATCATCACCGAGCTGACCACCGTCGCCGAGCACCACCGGGCCGCCGACCTGATCACCAAGATCTGGGGCAGGGAGCTGCTGGAACCGGGCCTGATCCGGACGATCGCGCACGTCGGTGGGTACGTCGCGGGCGCCTGGGCGGGGGACGAGCTGATCGGCGTCTCCATCGGCTTCTTCGCCCAGGACGGCCACCTGCACTCGCACATCACCGGCGTGCTGCCGGGGGCTCGCGGGGGAGCGGGCTACGCGCTCAAACGCCACCAGCGGGAGTGGGCGCTGGCCAGGGGCGTGAGCCTGGTGTCGTGGACGTTCGACCCGCTGGTCAGCCGGAACGCCTACCTGAACTTCCACAAGCTGGGCGCCCGCGCCGGCTCCTACCTGCCGGACTTCTACGGCACCATGCGCGACGCGATCAACGCGGGCGAGGCGACCGACCGGATCTACGTCGTGTGGGACCTGTCGGCCCCGCCCGGCCCGCGTCCCGAGGCCGATCCGCGCGACGCGCTCGTGCTGGTCGGGCGCGACGGCGACGAGCCCGTCCGCACCGGCCGGACCCCCGAGCGCGGGACCCGGCTGGCGGTCGCGATGCCGCACGACATCGAACGGCTGCGCACGATGGCGCCCGGCACCGCCCAGCGCTGGCGCGCATGCGTACGGGAGGCGCTCCTCACAGCACGTGAACTGGGCATTGTGATCGTCGACGTCGCCCGCGAGGGCTGGTATCTCCTGGGAGATGAGACTTAGGTTGAGCACCCTTGGCCGCATTCTGGACGATCTCGGCTCCACCTTTCTCGACATCGTGGCCTCGCCGGGCGAGATGGACGTCGAGGTGGCGACCGTGCAGATCTACGATCCGCTGGACGACCAGATCGTGCCGCCGGGCACGATCCTGCTGGGCGTGGGCGTGGAGGGCGCCGACCGCATCCGCGAGCTGCTCACCACGCTCGGCCCGATGGGGGCGGCCGGCCTGGTGGTGAAGTCGCCCGTCGCGGTGGACGAGACGGTGCGCGCGAAGGTTCTGGAGACCGGGGTGGTGCTGCTCGGCCTGACCAGGGCCGCATCGTGGGCGCAGGTGGCGGCGCTGCTCCGGTCGATCCTGGCCGAGGGCGACGTGGGCTCGCCCGGCGAGCCGGCCGGGTCCGGCGACGACCTGTTCACGCTGGCCAACGCCGTCTGCGAGCTGCTGGACGCGCCCATCACGATCGAGGACCGGTCGTCGCGGGTGCTGGCGTTCTCCGGCCGGCAGGACGAGGCCGACCAGGCCCGGGTGGAGACCGTGCTCGGGCGCAAGGTGCCGGAGAAGTACCAGCGGCTGCAGGAGGAGCGCGGCATCTACCGCGAGCTGTACCAGAACCGCGAGCCGATCTTCTTCGACCTCGGCGGCGGCATGCTGCCCAGGACCGCCATCGCGGTGCGCGCCGGGGACGAGATCCTCGGCTCGATGTGGGCGACCGTGCCGGGACCGCTGCCGGAGCACCGGCGCCGGGCGTTCGGCGATGCCGCCAAGATCGTGGCGCTGCACCTGTTACGGCAGCGCGCCGGAGCCGACGCGCAACGCCGCCTGCGCGCGGACCTGCTCTCCACGGTGCTGGAGGGCGGCCGGGACGCCGCCGACGCGGCGGCCCGGCTCGGCATCGCCACCGAGCGGGTCTGCGTGCTGGCCGCCGGACTGGACGAGAGCGCGTTCGCCGACGTGGCCGGCCGCGAGGGGGAGCGGCAGCGGTTCTGCGACGCGCTCGCGCTGCACGTCGGCGCCATCCACCCGCACGCCGCCGCCGCGCTGATCGGCAGCGTCGCCTACGCGGTGCTGCCCCTGCACGCCCAGGCCGCCGACGCCGAACAGCGGGCGGTGCGGGTCGCGGAGAGCTTCCTGGCCAGGACCGGGCGCCGCTTCCCGGCCGCGATCGGGGTCGGACGGCAGGTCGGCACGCTCGCCGAAGTGGGCAGGTCGCGGTCCGACGCCGCCCGGACGCTGCGCGTGCTGCGGGCCCGCGGGGTGTCGGGGGTGGCCGCCGCCTACGCCGACGTGTACTTCGAGTCGCTCCTGCTGCAGCTGGGCGACCTGGTCGCGGCCGAGGAGCAGCCGCCGGCGGGGCCGTACGAGAAGCTGGTCGCCTACGACGCCGAACACGGCACGGACCTGGTCGGCACCCTGAAGGCGTACCTCGACGCGCTCGGCAACGTGCACGCCGCGGCCAAGGCGGTGCAGGTGCACCAGAACACCTTCCGCTACCGGCTGCGCAGGCTCGCCACGATCTCCGGGCTCGACCTCGACGACCCCGACGCCCGTCTCGCCGTCAGTCTGCAGATGCGGCTGCACTCCTGACGGCGAGCCCCCTGGCACCGGGCGCAAGTGCCGCGCCCGTCACGCCGGGCGCGGCACTCGTCAGGCGATCACTTGGCCAGCATCCGGATGGTGCTCGGGGCGAAGGAGCCGCCCAGCCGGGCGAACTCCGCGCCGTTGCCGTAGAGCGGCGTGGTCGTGTCCGCGAACGGCACGATGTCCGCCTTCTGGTACAGGGCCTTCTCGGCCTCGTTCCACTTGGCGCAGCTCTCCTCGCCGGTGGCCTTGGCCGCCTCGCCGATCAGGCGGTCGTAGTCGGCGTTCTTGATGGTCGACCAGTTGGCGCCCTTCGGCGGGCCCTCACCGGACAGGAACGGCACCATCATGCTCGGCAGCGGCACGTTGACCTGGATCCAGCCCGCGTCCCAGTCCATCGAACCGTCGCTCACGCTGGCCAGCTGGGTGCCGGGGATCTGCTTCAGCTCGGTGTCGACGCCCAGCTCCGTCCACTTCTGCTTCATCAGCTCGGCCGCCGACTTGCCGGGGTCGCCGTGCTCGGTCAGGAAGACGTACGTCAGCTTCAGCTTCTTGCCGTCCTTGGCCCGGACGCCGTCGGCGCCCTTGGTCCAGCCCGCCTGGTCGAGCAGGGCCGCCGCCTTCGCCGGGTCGTGCTGGGGCAGCGCGGTGGTGGTGACGCCGGGGCAGACCCGGGGCTGCATGCTCAGGCCCTCCGGTGTCGCGCCCGTGCCGCTGGTCGCCACCCGCTGGAGCTCGTTCAGGTCGAGCGCCATCGTGAGCGCCTGACGGACCCGCTCGTCCTGGGTGGGCCGGCCCTGCGCCTGGTTGTAGGTGAACTCGCCGAACATCAGCCGGATCTCGCTCTTGAACAGCTTCTGGGCCTCCATCCGGGCCCGGTCCGGGCCGATCACGTGGGCGGCGTTGAGCTGTCCGGACAGCAGCAGGTTGGCGGCCGTCGTCTCGTTCTTGACGACCTTGAGCACGACCTTGTCCGGCAGGCCCTCCTGCCCGCCGGTCACGCCGCCGGGGCCCCAGGCGTACTCGGGGCGCTTGGCCAGCGTGTAGTGGTCGTCGGCCACCGACTCGGTGATCTGGAACAGGCCGGTGCCGTGCTTGCCGGCCTTGAGCCCGGCGGGGTCGGTCAGGCCCTTGCCGCACACGATGAACACCGACGACAGCCTGCGCAGCAGGAACGGGTCGGCCGTCTCGACCGTCATCGTCACCTTGCCCGCCGCGTCGTCGGCCGTGGCCTTGAGGTCGGCGGGCACGAACAGGCCGAGCAACTGTGACTTGTTCTTCGGATCGGCGATGAAGTTGACGCTGCCGGCCACGTCCGCGGCCGTCAGCGGCGAGCCGTCGGCGCACGTCACCCCCTTGGCCAGGGTGAACTCGACCGACGTGGCCGTGTCCTTCCAGGCCGAGGCCAGGCCGGGCTGCACCGTGCCGTCGTCCTGGTAGGAGACCAGGGTGTCGTACAGGAAGAAGTCGACGCCCCGGGGGTCGGACAGGGCGGTCATCAGCGGGTTCAGGTCGCCGGGCTCCATGATGGCCATGGTGAAGGTGGCACCCGTGGCGTAGCGGCCGGAGCCCGCGGGCTTGGCCTCCCCACCGGGGTCACCGGAGCCGGAGTTCCCGCACGCCGCGGTCGCCAGGGCCACCGCGCAGAGCACCCCGAGCAGGCGAGCGCGCATATCATCTCCTATCCATCCGTTGCGATATCGGCCAGCGTGGTCCCCGCGGCTGACCTGGTCATCGTGGGATCCGACAAAGCCACGAAATTTCGCCGTATATCTGGACCACTCCTTGTGGGGGCGGACATACTTCGCCCCGTTAACTGGGCGATTCGTACGATTCCGGATCGGCGGGGTGGATGGCAGGATGCCCGCCATGGCCGTGCATCCGAGGCACCCCTGGGCCGCGTACCTGGGCCGCCGCTTCCTCCGCTTCCTGCTCTCCCTGGCCTTACTGATCACGGCCACGTTCGCGATGGTGCACGTCATCCCGGGCGACCCGGTCAGGGCGGCGCTCGGCATCACCGCCTCACCCGAGCTGGTCGCCGCCCGCACCCACGAACTGGGCCTCGACCTGCCGATCTGGGAGCAGTACGCGCGCCACCTGGGCGGCCTGTTCACCGGCGACCTGGGCGAGTCCATGGTCTCCGGCCTGCCGGTGGCCCAGACCATCGCCGACCGCCTGCCGTACACCGCCCTGCTCGCCCTCGTCGCCTTCGCGGTCGTGATGATCACCGCGATCCCGGTCGGCATGGCGATGGCCGCCTGGACCCGCGGCGGCCGGCGGCGCGGCGCGGAGCTGCTCTTCACCGGGGTCAGCGGCCTGCTGGCCGTCGTGCCCGAGTTCCTGCTCGCGGTCGCGCTGATCGTGGTGTTCGCGATCACGCTGGAGGTGCTGCCGGTCGCCGACGTCACCGGCGAGATGGGGCCGCGCTTCTACGTGCTGCCCACGCTGGCGCTGGCCGTCGGCCCGGCCGCCGCGCTGGGCCGGATCGTCCGGGTCGAGGCGCTCGGCGTGCTGTCGTCCGACTACATGCGCACCGCCCGCGCCAAACGGCTGCCCGCCCGGCTCATCCACCTGCGGCACGCCCTGCCCAACCTGCTCACCGGCGCCCTCACCATCGGCGGCCTGCTGATCTCCGGGCTGATCGCCGGCAGCGTCCTGGTGGAGAACGTCTTCGCCTGGCCCGGCCTCGGCAGCGCCCTGGTCGACGCGATCAAGGCCAAGGACTACCCCGTCGTGCAGGGCGTCGTGCTCGTGTACGGCGGCGCCGTGCTCCTGGTGAACCTCGCCGTCGACGTGGCCCTGGGCAGGCTCGACCCCCGCTCCACGATCCGGGAGGACTGAATGCGCAGGCTCCGCAGCCCGCTGGGCGTCGCGGCGGTCGTGTCGCTGGCGTTCCTGCTGTTCGCCGTCGTGCTCGGCCCTGTCATCTGGGCCGACGACGCCGTCAGGACCGACACGCTGGCGCTCACCCAGGGCGCGTCGGCCGCCCACCCGATGGGCACCGACGGCCTCGGCCGCGACGTGCTGGCCAGGGTGATGGTCGCCGCGCGCCCCACCATCGGCCTGGCGCTGCTCGCCACGGGCGTCGCCGTCGCCGGCGGGCTCCTGCTCGGCGGTCTGCCCGCCGTGCTCGGCCGCCGCGCCGGGCGGCTCGTCAACGGCTTCATCGGTCTGGTCGTCGCCTTCCCCGGGCTGCTGATCGCGCTGGTGCTCGCGGTGGTGCTGGGCACCGGCGGCCGGTCGGCGGCGCTGGCGATCGGGCTGGCGAGCGTGCCGGCGTTCGCCCGGCTCACGCAGACGCTCGCCGCCTCCGTCGCCGGACGCGACTTCGTGGCCGCGGCCAGGGTGCTCGGCGTCGGCCGGGTCCGGATGCTGGTCCGGCACATCCTGCCGAACATCGGGGAGCCGCTGATCGTGCAGGCCACCCTCGGCGCGGGCGGCGCGCTGCTGGCCTTCGCCGCGCTGTCCTTCCTCGGGCTCGGCGTGCAGGCGCCCGACTACGACTGGGGGCTGCTGCTCAACGAGGGCCTCAACCGCGTCTACCTCAACCCGGCCGCCGCCCTCGCCCCCGGCGTCGCGGTCGTGCTGGCCGGGCTGGCGTTCAACGTGCTGGGCGAGTTCGCCGCCCAGGTCTTCGGCGGGCGCGCCGCCGTCACGCGCCCGTCCGGCCGCTCGGCCCGGCCCGTGCCCGGCGACGCCCTCACGGTCACCGGCCTGCGCGTCTCGTACGGCGACGCCGCAGCGGTCAAGGGCGTGTCCTTCACGGTCGCGCCGGGCGAGCGCGTCGGCCTCGTCGGCGAGTCGGGCTCCGGCAAGTCGCTCACCGCGCTGGCCGTCTCCGGCCTGGTCGAACCACCCGGCGTGGTGTCCGGCTCGATCACGGCCGGCGAGACCGCGATGGTCTTCCAGGACCCGATGACCTCGCTCAACCCCGCCCTGCGGGTCGGCACCCAGCTCGCCGAGGTGGCCCGGACGCACGGGCGGCTGGCCCGGCGGGCGGCCTGGGAGCGGGCGGTGACCCGGCTGGACGACGTGCACATCGCGGCGGCGGCACGCGTGGCCGCGCAGTACCCGCACGAGCTGTCGGGCGGCATGCGCCAGCGCGCGATGATCGCGATGGGTCTGATGGGCCGGCCGCGGCTGATCATCGCCGACGAGCCGACCACCGCGCTGGACGTCACCGTGCAGAAGCAGATCCTCGACCTGCTGCGCGAGGTCAGCTCCACCACCGGCGCGGCGATCCTGCTCATCTCGCACGACCTCGCCGTGGTGGCGCAGCTGTGCTCGCGGGTGCTCGTCATGTACGCCGGAGTGATCGTGGAGGACCTGACCGTCGAGCGGCTGCTCGCCGGGCCCGCCCACCCCTACACACGGGCGCTGCTGGCGTCGGTGCCGGACATGGCCGCCGACCGCTCGCTCCCGCTGGCCACGATCCCCGGGCGGATGCCGTCACCGGCCGACCCGACGGCGGGCTGCCCGTTCGCGCCGAGGTGCGAGCGGGCGGACGAACGCTGCCGGAACGAACTGCCCGCCCTGGAGGCGGGCGTGCGCTGCTGGCACCCGGTGGACAGGCCGGTGGCGAGCGACGCGATGCGGCCGGAGAGTCCGGCCGGGACGATCTCAGGGTGAACGATCCGAGAGACAACGATCAGAGGGTGAACCGTCTGAGAGGGAACGAGGTGGGATCGTGACGGCGCTGGAGTTCCACGACGTGCGGGTCCGGCTCGGCCGCGGCCGCCACGCGGCCGAGGTGGTGCGCGGGGTGGACCTGGAGGTGCCCTCGGGCACGGTCGCCGGCCTGGTGGGGGAGTCGGGCTGCGGCAAGTCCACGCTGGCCAGGGCGGCGGTGGGGCTGGTGCCGCTGGCCTCCGGCCGGATCACGCCGGACCGGAGGCGGGCCGTCCAGCTCGTCTTCCAGGACCCGTACTCCTCACTGGACCCGCGCATGAGCATCGGCGCGGCCATCACCG
Organism: Nonomuraea sp. CX421; assembly: GCF_059358955.1. Classification (NCBI taxonomy): domain Bacteria; kingdom Bacillati; phylum Actinomycetota; class Actinomycetes; order Streptosporangiales; family Streptosporangiaceae; genus Nonomuraea; species Nonomuraea sp. CX421. The sequence goes on from NZ_JCADBK010000010.1 coordinate 14,632, forward strand.
AGGCGCTGCCCCGGTCCGGCCGGACGGCCGGTGAGGTCGCCCGGCTGCTCGGACTGGTCGGCCTGGAGCGCGAGCACGCCGCCCGGCTGCCCCGGCACCTGTCCGGCGGGCAGCGCCAGCGGGTGGCCCTGGCGCGAGCGCTGGCGGCACGGCCCGAGGTGGTGATCGCCGACGAGATCACCTCGTCGCTCGACGTCTCGGTGCAGGGCATGGTGCTCAACCTGGTGCGCGAGATCCAGCGCGAGCTGGGTCTCACCCTGCTGTTCATCTCGCACAACCTGGCCGTCGTCAGGTACGTGAGCGACCGGGTGGCGGTCATGAGCCAGGGCCGCGTCGTCGAGCAGGGCCCGGTCGACGCCGTCATGTCCGACCCTCAGGACCCGTACACCCGTACCCTCCTGGAGTCGATCCCGAGGCTGCGCCAGTGAGTGGGGCAGTTTAAGATCACGGAAATGAAGCGTGTCGCCGTGTGCGTGATCATGTCACTGGTCGCCGCGTGTGGGGCCAACGGTGAGCTCTCCGGCTCCGGCACGCCGAGTCGCTCCGTGGCCGCGCCCCATGAGCCGCCCTCGGCTCGCCCGTCTCTTGGAGACGGGCCGGGCGACAGGACGACCAAGACTCCCATCCCTGCCCGGACGAGACGGTCAGCGGGCCGATGGAAGGTCGTCTACCGTCAAAAGGGCGACGACAGGGAGCAAGTGTTTCAGTCGGTGATGTTCACCGACGTCGCGGCGGTGGGCGAAGACAGAGCCTGGGCGGTGGGCGAACGCGCCTACAGCACTGCCGGGCACGAGCCGTTGCTGGCGGAATGGGACGGCAGGCGCTGGCGCAAGGTCATGGACGCTCTGCCCAAGGAGGTGCGCATGTGTCACCTCACCAAGGTGGACGCCTCCGACCCCGGCAACGTGTGGGTCATCGCTCACGATCCCGAAGGCGGCGAGGACGGGCTGCTCCACTTCGACGGGCAGCGATGGTCCCACACGCCTGGGATGCGGCAGGAGGAAGTGCTGGCTCTGCCCGGCGGTCGTGCATGGACGTTCGGCCGCAAGGCGCGCTATTTCGACGGGAGTCGCTGGACCGACCACCCGATCCCCATCAACGTGCAAGCCGCTCAGGCGTTGTCGCCGGAGAGCATCTGGGCGGTGGGTGAGGTTTCCACGCCATGTGGCAGGGGGACCTGCGGTGTCCCGGCCGCCGCGTATTTCGACGGGAGATCCTGGCGGCGGACGCCGCTTTCCGTGGCGGAGTCGGCAGTCAGCTTCGACACGACACTCAAAGCGGTTCTGGCTGTTGACGGCGACAAGGTGTGGGCCGCGGGCGGCTTCACGACCCCGGACGGCGCCTTTCGTCCAGTGCTGTACCAGTGGAACGGCGGTAGTTGGCAGGCCGTCGACGTGAGCGGCGGGCAGATAACCGGTCTGGCCCGCGACAGCCGCGGAGCGCTCTGGGCAGCCACCACCCGTTGGACACCTGAAGGCCCCGATGGCTATCGCCTGTTGACGCGGGGAGACGGACCATGGCGTTCCGTCCGGCCGCCTGGCCCCATCACCGCGGTGACCCAGACCGCAGGAGGGACGTTGCTGTGGGGCGTGGGGGGCGACAAGATCGTGCGATACATGACGTCATGAAGTCCCTGTTGTTGACCTGCGGACGGCCCGATGCTTAAACTCATCGCATAATGAATTATGCGCCGGGAGGTGCGGTCATGCGCAGGACGCCCGCGGCCGTGGTGAGCGCCGCCTTCTTCGCCGCCGCCCCCGGCACCGCCGCCCTCCTCGGCCCGTGGTGGGTCTCGGGCTGGCAGGCGCGTGAGCCGTTCGCGCCCTGGGCCATGGTCCCGCTGCGCGTGCTGGGGACGCTGCTCGTGGTCGCGGGGCTGGCGGTGCTGGTCCACGCGTTCGCCCGGTTCGTGGTCGAGGGCCTTGGCACGCCTGTCCCGATCGCGCCGCCCGAACGGCTCGTCGTGGGCGGCCTCTACCGATACGTGCGCAACCCGATGTACGTGGCGGTCCTCGGCTGCGTCGTCGGGCAGGCCATGCTGTTCGGCGACGGGCGGCTGCTGCTCTACGCCGTGGCCGTGGCGGTGCCCGTGGTGCTGTTCGCCCGCTTCTACGAGGAGCCGGCGCTGCGCCGCAGATTCGGCGCCGACTACGAGCGCTACCGCGCGGCCGTGCCCGGCTGGTGGCCCACGATCCACGCCTACCGGCCCTGAGGCCGCTCCACCTGGACGGGATCCCTGACGGGCAGCGGCCTGACAAGGGGGTGAAATCAGCAGATGTCTGGGCGAAAGCGTGCTGATATGTTCGCTGCGAGGCGACATGGAGATCACATCAGCATCCCTACCAGGCAGGTTGTCCCGAGTCGTGCGGCGAGTCGTGTCCCGGTTCCCGCGGCTGCCGTTGCTGGCCGGGCTCGTCGGCACGTCCGGTGCCGTCGCCGCGGTGGTGGCCGGGCCGTGGCCGGTGGCGGCGGGGGTGGCCGGGTTCGTCGGCGGGGCGGGGCTGGCCGTGGCGGGGCTGCGCGGGATCGTGGCCGCGCAGCAGGCCGAGCTGGACCGGCTGGGCGAGCTGGTCGACCGGCGGGCCGAGCAGGTGACGTCGCTCAGCCACGAGCTGCGTACCCCGCTCAGCATGATCAAGGGGGCCGTGGACCTGCTGGTGGAACGGTCGCCGGGGCCGCTGACCACGGCGCAGGAACGCTTCCTCGCCGTCGTGGACCGGCAGTGCGCGCATGTGATCGCGCTGTGCGAGAGCCTGCTCATCCAGGCGAAGATCGAGGCCGGGTTGTTCACGCCGCGTCTGGAGCGGGTCGACGTGTCCGTGATCGCGCGCGACGTGGTCACCGCGATGCGCGCGCTGTGCGCGGAACGCCGGCAGCGGATCACGCTGGACACTCCGCAGGTCACCCCGGACATCGCCGCCGACCCGCTGCTGCTCACCCAGGCGCTGACCAACCTGCTGTCCAACGCCAGCCGGTTCACCAGCGTCGGGGGCAGCATCGACGTGCGGGTGGCGGTCGTCGACACCGGGACCTACGTCGGGATCGCGGTGTACGTCACCGACGACGGCGCCGGGATGACGCGGGAGCAGCGCCGGCGGTTGTTCCACCGGTTCGCCACGGGACGCCCGCTGGCCGACGGCACCGGGCTCGGCCTGGTCATCACGAAGACCATCGTCGAGTTGCACGGCGGGTCCATCCTGGTGGACACCACGTCCATGCACGGCACCACCTTTCTGTTGAGCCTGCCCGGCTGAGGGGACCCGATGGCCACCGCTCTCGTCGTCGACGACGAACCGCAGATGACGGCGATCGTCGAGTTCGCGCTGCAGACACAGGGCTTCACGGTGCACACGGCACACGACGGCGCGACCGCGATGCACGTGCTGCGCACCTACGACGTGGACCTGGTGGTGCTCGACGTGCTCATGCCGACGCTCGACGGGCTCGCGCTCTGCGAGCGGATCCGGGCCCGGTCGGACGTGCCGATCATGCTGCTGACCGCGCTGGCGCAACACGAGGACATCATCGCCGGGCTGGAGCGCGGCGCGGACGACTACGTGACCAAGCCGTTCCACCCGAGGGAGGTCGCGCTGCGGGCGCAGGCGCTGGTGCGCCGCCGCCGGGGCGGCGGCGAGGGAGCGGTGCTGCGGGTCGGGGAGCTGGTCGTCGACTCGGCGCTGCACACCGTCACCGTGGCCGGCCGGAGGCTGGAGCTGCCGTACACCGAGTTCAAGCTGCTCGCCCATCTCGCGGCGCGGCGCGGCAGCCCGCAGTCGTGGCGGGACCTGCTGCGCGCGGTGTGGGGCACCGCCGATCTGGTCGGCGGCCGCGACGTGGTGAAGACCACCGTGTACCGGCTGCGGTCGCGGCTGGCCACGCTGGGCGACGATGCCGGGAGGTACGTCCAGACGGTGCGCGGCGTGGGCTACATGATGCCGCACCTGCCCCCCGGCGACGACGGCCCCTAGCAGGGGGGCTCCACGACGCCGCCCTGGCGCGTCGCGGGTGACGGCGCTGTCACCAACGCTCACGGCGCTGTTACGGAGCGGGGTGCGCGGCGGGCCTACCGTCGGTACACACCAACCAAGCGGCCCGCCCGCCCCGGCGCTGGTCGATCCAGGAGGCCCCCATGACTCCACACCTCAGCGGCCGCGCCCGGCGGTCGCTGCCGGCGCTGGCCGGCGTGATCGCGCTGGCCGTCACCGGCTGCGCCCGTACCTCGACCGGCCCGGCCGGCCCCGCCGACGCGGCCGCCGCGGACACCGGCAAGGTGACGGTGGCCTGCGGAGCCACGGAGGAGTGGTGCGCGGCGATGGCCGAGGGCTTCGCCACGGCGACGGGGGTCAAGGCGGAGTTCGTCCGCTTGTCCAGCGGCGAGGCGCTGACCAGGATCCAGGCCGGCCGGGCCAACACGGAGTTCGACGTGTGGCACGGCGGCCCCGCCGACGGCTACGCCGCCGCGGCCGGCCAGGGACTGCTGGAGAACTACGTGTCGCCGAACGCCGCCCCCATCCCCGCCCGGTACAAGGACGAGGCGGGCGCCTGGACCGGCGTCTACGTGGGCGTGCTCGGCTTCTGCAACAACACCAAGGTGCTGGGGGAGAAGGGGGTGACGGCGCCCGGCTCCTGGCAGGGCCTGCTGAACCCGGCGCTCAAGCAGAACGTCGGCATCGCCCATCCCTCCACCTCCGGCACCGCCTACACGGCGCTGTGGACCCAGGTGCTGCTCAACGGCGGCTCCGAGGACGGGGCGCTGGCGTACATGAAGAAGCTGCACCCCAACGTGCTGCAGTACAGCAAGTCCGGTGCCGCGCCCGCGCAGCAGGTCGCGCGCGGCGAGATCGGCGTCGGCGTCGTCTTCTCCCACGACTGCGTCGCGACCCGCGAGCAGGGCTTCACCGACCTGGAGGTCACCTTCCCGGCCGAGGGCACCGGCTACGAGGTGGGCGGCGTCGCGCTGATCAAGGGGGCGCACAACCCGGTCAGCGCGAAGAAGTACATCGACTGGGCGCTCACCGCGGCCGCCCAGGAGATCGGGCCGACCGTCAAGTCCTACCAGGCGCCGACGAACCCCGCCGCGAAGAAGTCGGACAAGACCGTGGACCTGGCGACGGTGAAGCTCGTCGAGTACGACAGCGTCGCCGCGGGCGCCGTCAAGTCCGCCCTGACCCGGCGGTTCGACACCGAAGTGGCGCAAGCCCCCAAGGACTGACGGCTTCGGCCGGGGGCGATACGAGGGCCCGCTCCCGGCCGGTTTCACCACCAGCGGGAGAACCACCATGACCACCCTGACCCACTCCTCCGATCCGCCGCCGCTCACCGGCGCCACCGGCCCGCCCGGCCCGCCCGGACCGGGACGCCGGCCCCGCCGCCGGCGCCGCGAACTGAGCGTGCTGCTGGCGATCGCCGCCTGCGTCGCGCTCGTCACCATCGGCACCGTCCTCCCCATCGGCGCGGTGCTGGCGTCGGCGTTCTCGGCGGAGGCGATACCGCGCTACGCCGAGTTCTTCACCTCGGCGGTGGATCTGCGCATCCTGTGGAACACCCTCGTCCTCGGCCTGCTGGTCGGGCTGGCCGGCACCGCGATCGGCTTCCTGTTCGCCTTCGTGCAGACCCGGCTGGACGTGCCGGGCAAGCGGGTGCTGCACCTGGTCGCGCTCGTGCCGGTGATCAGCCCGCCGTTCGCGGTGGCCACCGCCACCATCGTGCTGTTCGGACGGCGGGGACTGATCACCCACGAGCTGCTCGGCCTGGAATACGACATCTACGGGCTGGACGGCCTGGTGTTCGTGCTGGCGCTGTCCCTGTTCCCGGTGGCCTACCTGGGCCTGCTCGGCATGATGCGCGGCCTGGATCCGGCGATGGAGGAGGCCGCCATGACCCTGGGCGCGTCCCGCTGGCGGATCTTCCGCACCGTGATGCTGCCGCTGCTGGCGCCCGGTCTCGCCGCGCCGTTCCTGCTGTTGTTCGTCGAGGCCATCGCCGACCTGGCCAACCCGCTCGTGGTCGGCGGCGACTACACGGTGCTGGCCAGCCGCGCCTACCTGGCCATCACCGGCGAGTACGACACCACCAGCGCCTCGGTCTACAGCCTGATCCTGCTGGTGCCGTCCATCGGCGTCTTCCTGGCGCAGCGCTACTGGCTGAGCCGCAAGGTCCGCACCACCATCACCGGCAAGCCCTCGGGCAGCGTGCATCTGATCACCGGCTGGGTCCGCTGGCCCGTCTACGCTCTGGCCGTGCTCGTGGCGCTGGTCATCGTGGCCCTGTACGGCACCGTCATCGCCGGCGGCGTCACCCGGGTGTTCGGCGTGGACTACACGCTCACCTTCGCCCACCTGCACGAGGTGCTGCTCGGCGTCGGCCGGGAGGCGATCGCGGACACGGCCACGCTGGCCATCGTCGCCACCCCCATCGCCAGCGTGTTCGGCCTGGTCATCGCCTGGCTCGCGGTCCGGCACCTGCCGCGCGCCGGAGGCTGGCTCGACTTCGCCGGCACGCTCGGCGTGGCCGTGCCGGGCACCGTGCTCGGCATCGGCTACCTGCTCGCCTACCGGCCCGACCGGTACGTCGGAGACCTCCTGGTGCTGCCCGGCCTGGTCGGCGGCAGCGCGATCGCCGGCGGGTCGATCGCCATCGTGCTGGCGTACATCGTCCGCTCGGTCCCCGCCGGGCTGCGCACCGGCACGGCGGCGCTGTCCCAGCTGCATCCGAGCCTGGAGGAGGCGTCCACCGACCTCGGCGCCGGGCCGCTGCGCACGTTCCGCAAGGTCACCCTGCCGCTGATCCGCCCCGCCCTGCTCACCGGCCTCAGCTACAGCTTCGCCCGGTGCATGACCTCGATCTCCACGATCATCCTGCTGGTCACCCCGGGCACCCGCATCATCACCTCGCAGATCCTCAGCGCCGCGAGCACCGGCCGGTACGGCGTGGCGTTCGCCTACTGCACGGTGCTGACCGCCATCGTGCTCGCGGGCTTCGGGGTCATCCGGCTGCTGGTCGGACGGAACGCCACACTTCACCGGGTCGCCGGCTCCACCGAAAGGCACAGACGTTGACCGCCACGCGCGTCACCACCGATTCCGAGAACGCCGGCCGCCTCCATCTGGACAGGCTGACCAAGAGGTTCGAGAGCCGCGGCGCGGCGCCCGTCGTCGCCGTCGACGCGGTCACGCTCGACGTCGCGCCCGGCGAGTTCATCACCCTGCTCGGCCCGTCCGGCTGCGGCAAGACCACCACCCTGCGCATCGTGGCCGGGCTGGAGGAGGCCACCAGCGGACACGTCCGGCTCGACGGCGACGTGATCGACGCGATGCCGGCGCAACGCCGCCCGATGGCCATGGTGTTCCAGAGCTACGCCCTGTTCCCGCACCTCACCGTGAGCGAGAACATCGCCTACGGCCTGCGTACCCAGCGGCGCGGCAAGGACGAGACCGAGGCCGCCATCAAGATCGCGCTCACCAGCATGAACCTGCTCGGCCTGGAGAACCGCAGCCCGCACGAGCTGTCCGGCGGCCAGCAGCAGCGCGTCGCGCTGGCCCGCGCGCTCGTCGTCCAGCCCAAGGTGCTGCTCTTCGACGAGCCGCTGTCCAACCTCGACGCCAAGCTGCGCGGCGCCATGCGCGCCGAGATCCGCCGCATCCAGCGCCGGCTCGGCATCACCAGCCTGTACGTCACGCACGACCAGGACGAGGCGATGACCATGTCCGACCGGGTGGTGGTGATGAACAAGGGCCGGATCGAGCAGGCGGCCGCCCCCGCCGACATCTACTTCCGCCCGGCGACGGTGTTCGTCGCGGACTTCATCGGCCGGGCCAACTTCATCGAGGTCGTCCCGGAGCGGATGGACGCGGACGGCACGGTGATCAGCGCCCTGGGCCGGGAGATGACGGTCGCGGCCCACCCGGACGTGCGCGCCAACGGCGCCGCGTACCTCATGCTGCGGCCGGAGACCCTCTCGCTGGCCGCCGCGCCCGAGGGCGGCGTCGGCTCGGTGCTGCGCTCCACCTTCCACGGTCACAGCGTCGACTACGAGGTGGAGACGAACGCCGGGACGCTCGCGGTGACGGTGCCCGGCCCGGAGCCGCGGCGCCTGCTCGCCGAGGGCACCCATGTCACGGTCACCATCGACCCGGCGCGGGCGTACGTCCTCAACAAGGACTGACCAGCCGTGCCGCAAGGGGCCGGAGGTGGCCCGCCTCCGGCCCCCGGCCGGGTCAGCCGGTGACGGTCACGGTCGTGAGGGCCGGTGAGGCCAGGATGTCGGCCTCGCAGAAGCGCTGCGTGATCCAGCGCTTGGCGGAGAACTCCACGGTCTGGTCCGCGTAGTGCGGCGAGTTCGGGTTCTCCGACTGTGAGTACGTCAGGAATCCGCGCACGTCAGGGCAGGCGTCGCCGTCGAACGACACCGCCTGGACGTAGCTGGAGCCGTGCAGCATCTCGGTGTAGCCCTTGGCCGGGTCCCACTGGGCGATGTTCACGTTGTAGATGCCGCCGGTCGAGCCGCCGCCGTGGATCGGGATCCGGGTGCCGTTGCGCGTGGCGTAGTGGTGGTCGCCGAACCTGGCGTTGTACGCGATCCCGGCCGACGCCAGGTCCCGCAGGGCGTTGCCGAAGTCGATGCGGTGCCCGGCCGCCGCCGCCATGCCGTTGGGGGTGCCGATCGGGTCGGTGGCCGTGAACGGGTTCTTCCACGGGTTCTTCGTGGCCTGCTCCACGAGGGTCGCGCCGAGCGTGGCCCGCTCCCAGAAGCGCTGGAACAACAGTGCCCCGCGGCTGTTGACGTCGTTGCGCCCGTCCCAGTTCGCCAGCACGTCGCAGGAGTCGCCCACCGCGATCGGGCCGACGTCGGACGGGGCGAAGCCCAGCGGCATGCTGCGGCACATCGCGACCGTGTCGGCGAGGGCCAGGGTGGCGGCGTGCGACCGGTTGGAGAAGACCAGCCCCTCCATCGACGCCCGGGTCAGCGAGGCGCCCAGGGCCGGGATCGCCGTCAGCCCGTACCTGGTGCGCAGGTCCTGCGCGATGTTCGTCTTCACCATGGCCCGGGGCAGGGTGGTGAACCAGTCGGAGGCGTGGTGGTTGACCAGCCACGGGCTGTCGTTGGAATTCTGCACGTACGTCCGGACCGTCTTCGACGGCTGGTTGGCCGGGCCGAACGTGCCCGGCACCAGGGCGTCCGGGTCGTCGCCCGGCACGCACGAGGAGCGCGTGCCGTCCAGGATGGTCAGGTAGTAGTTGGCCACGGCCTGCCCCAGCACCGTGAGACAGTCGGCGGCCTTGGCGTCGGAGACGTTCGGCACGACCTGGATGTCGGCGAAGTAGGCGTTGCCCGCCGAGTCGGCCGCGATCGTGTTCACCCACGGGATGCCCTGGTTGGCGCGCAGGGCCCGGTCGATGTCGGCCGTGCTCCGCGCGTGGTCCATGTCGAACCACGCGTTGACCGCCCGCAGGTTGTCGATGTTGGCGTCGGCGACGGAGAACGCCAGCATCGCGCCCCACGGCAGCGGCAGCGGCCCCACCTGGGTGGTGACCGGCCCGTAGCGGCTGTACCAGAGCCTGCGGGTCACGGTGCCGCCGCCCAGCACGGGCACCGCGAAGGACCGGCTGGTCATCTGCTCGATCCGCCCGTCGACCAGGTAGGAGGTGGGCGAGCCGGGCACGGTCTTGAGGTCGTGGACGACGAACGGGTAGGCCGCGCTCACCGTGTGGCTCCAGGCCACGCCGGAGGTGTAGCCGATCTGAACGCCCGGCAGGCCGAGCAGCGAGCCGCCCGACACGTCGAGCGTGCCGGGGATGGTCAGGTGCGACTGCCAGAAGCGCAGGCCGTCGTGCCAGGGGAAGTGCGGGTTGCCCAGCAGCAGGCCGCGGCCGTTCGCCGACAGGGCGGAGCCGGCGGCGACCGCGTTACTGCCGAGTTGCCGCTCGGAGACCATCTTCTGGGCGGCGGCGACGGCCTCCTGCTCGGTCGTCTCCTCGGTCGAGGTGCCGCGTGCCGCGTCGGCCCGCGCGATGCCCGCCGCCGACTGGCCGAGGCCGCCGTACATGAGCCGCGCGTAGACGAACTTCCAGGCGTCGTTCTCGGTGATCGGCCGCAGCCACGGCTTGCCGGCGCACCGCGCGTCCGTGACGCCACCCTGCGAGAGCAGCTTGTTGTAGCCGGCGACGTAGCCCCGGATGATCTCCAGCACCTCGGCCCTGGGGCCCAGCGGGTACGGCTTGGCGAGCAGTTCCTCCAGCTTCCCGGTGGCGAACAGGCCGCGGAAGAAGACGTCACTGTCGATGTTCTTGCTCGCCGTGGAGTAGACGTTGGAGGCGGGCACGCGCAGCGGCTCGGAGTTCACGCCGGACGCGTCGCCGTCGGGGCCGAAGAACAGCGACCGCTCGCCGCGCACGGTCACGTACCCGTTGGCGAGGGTGCAGAGGTTGTCCTTGGCCATGGCGTAGCCCTGGCCGAAGCCGGCGTCGCCGTAGCCGGTGGCCGTGATGTGCGGCACGCCGTACTCGGTGTAGCGGATGGTCGCGGTGTAGCCCGTGGCCTGGGCGGTCGAGGCGGGTGCCACCACGCCCACCGCCACCAGGGCCAGCGCGCCTAACAGGCGTCTGATCATGCCGCGAGTGTCCGTCCGCGCCCCCGGCGGTGCATCGTCGAATCAGCCCAACGGGCCGCCGGTGGTTGGGCTGATCGGCCACAGCCGGTGGCCGGCCCGGGGCGCGGGCGCCGTCAGGCGATGCGCGTCAGGTCGCCGCCGCCGACCGGGTGCCGCTGCGGGAGCCCCCCGGCGAAGCTCTCCAGCTCGTCGAGCGCGGCGTCGGCCAGCCGGTGCGTCTCGGTGCCCATCGCGCCCGCGATGTGCGGGGTCAGCACGACGTTGGGCAGCGTGTACAGCGGCGAGCCGGCGGGCAGCGGCTCCGGGTCGGTGACGTCGAGGACCGCGTCCAGCCGCCCGGCGACGCACTCGGCGGTCAGCGCGGCGGTGTCGACCAGGCTGCCGCGGGCGGTGTTGATCACGGTCGCGCCGTCCGGCAGCAGGGCCAGCCGCCCGCCGTCCAGCAGATGGCGCGTCTCCGGCAGCTCCGGAGCGTGCAGGGTGACCGTGTCACTGCCGCCGAGCAGCGTCTCCAGCCCCACCAGCGTGACGCCCAGAGCCGACGCGTCGGCGGCCGAGGCGTACGGATCGGTGGCGAGCACGCGGACGTCGAACGGGCGGAGCAGCTCGGCGACCCTCCTGCCCACGCGGGACAGGCCGACGATGCCGACGGTGCGCCGGTAGTTGGACGGGTTCGGCGGCGAGTCGCGCCACGGCCCCCAGACGCCCGGGTGGCCGGTGTAGAGCGCGGCGAAGCGGTGGGCGCGCTTGCCGGCCATCAGCACGGCCGCCAGCGTGTATTCGGCGACGGGGATCGCGTTGGCCGCCGCCGCCGACGTCACGACGAGGCCCCGGTCCCAGCAGGCGGACGTGACGTGCCCCTTGACGCTGCCGGCCGCGTGCAGGACCGCCCGCAGCCGCGGCGCGCGGGCCAGCACCTCCACTGTCAGAGGCGGGCAGCCCCATCCGGTGATGAGCACCTCGGCCTCGGCCAGCCGCTCGCGCGCCGCCGCCGAGTCGAGCTCGGCCACCTGGACCGGGTCACGCACCGCCGCCAGCCGCGCGAGCCGGTCCCGGCGAGGCTCGTCGAACAGCTGCTCGTACGTCTCGCCCGCCATGACGACGAGCACCTCGGGCCGGTTCTTCACCGCGATGAACTCCTGGGGCCGAATGCGGGGACTCCGGGGACCACCGTACTCTCGGCGTCCTGCCCGGGACCGCCGTCGCCGGCCGTGGCCTCCGTTCGGGTGGCCGCGTCGAATCCGCGCCGGGGCTTGACCATGACGCTGCGTCAACCCCCCATGCTGGCCGTCATGAGCATCCTTCCGACAACCGATCAGGTTCAGGGGCCGGCGATCCACGCGCGGGGCCTGGAGAAGGCGTACAAGGAGCTGCGAGTGCTACGCGGCGTGGACTTCGAGGTGGCGCGGGGCAGCGTCTTCGCCCTGCTCGGCTCGAACGGGGCGGGCAAGACCACGGTGGTGAGGATCCTGTCCACGCTGCTCAGGGCCGACGCGGGGACCGCCCGCGTGAACGGCTTCGATGTCGTGACGCAGGCCGCCGGCGTACGCGGGTCCATCAGTCTCACCGGGCAGTTCGCGGCGGTCGACGGGATCCTCACCGGGCGGGAGAACCTCGTCCTGGTCGCCAGACTGTGGCATGTCGAGGACCCTGGCGTGGTCGCGGACGACCTGCTGAGGCGCTTCTCGCTGACCGAGGCGGGCGCCCGGAGGGTGGCGACGTACTCCGGTGGCATGCGCCGCCGTCTGGACCTCGCGATGAGTCTCGCCGGGAGTCCACCGGTCATCTTCCTTGACGAGCCGACGGCCGGGCTGGACCCCGAGGCGCGCGTCGAGGTGTGGCGGGCCGTCAAGGAGCTCGCCGAGGGCGGCACGACCGTGCTGCTCACCACCCAGCACCTGGAGGAGGCGGAACACCTCGCCGACCGGATCGCGATCCTCCACCAGGGCCGGATCATCGTCAACGGCACCCTGGCCGAGCTCAGACGGCTGCTGCCGCCCGCCAAGGCGGAGTACGTCGAGAAGCAGCCCTCCCTCGAAGACGTCTTCTTCGCGGTCGTCGGCCATGCCGGCGAAGGCGACAGGGACGGTGCCGCCGGCAGGGGCCGCCAAGACCACGAAGTCCGGCCGACCGAGAAGTGAGGAACGACAATGGCCACGCGTTTCCTGGGTGACACCGCCGTCCTCACCGGACGGACCCTGCGCCACGTCACACGCAGCTTGGACACCATCATCACGACCGCGATCACGCCGATCGCCATGCTGCTGCTGTTCGTCTACGTGTTCGGCGGCGCGATCGACACCGGGACGGTCTCGTACGTGAACTACCTGCTGCCCGGCATCCTGGTCATCACGATCGCCTCGGGCATCGCCTACACCGCGTTACGCCTCTTCACCGACATGCAGGGCGGGATCTTCGAGAGATTCCAGTCCATGCCGATCGCCCGCTCGTCCGTCATGTGGGCGCACGTGCTGACCTCACTGGCCGCCAACCTGATCTCGCTCGCGCTCGTCGTGCTCGCCGCCCTGCTCATCGGCTTCCGCTCGGGCGCCGGAGTGCCGGCCTGGCTCGCGGTCGCCGGCATCCTCATCCTGTTCACCCTGGCCTTGACCTGGATCGCCGTCATCCCCGGCCTCACCGCGAAGAGCGTGGACGGCGCGAGCGCGTTCTCCTACCCGCTCATCTTCCTGCCGTTCATCAGCTCGGCCTTCGTCCCCACCGACACCATGCCCGGCCCGCTGCGCGCCTTCGCCGAACACCAGCCGGTGACCTCCATCGTCAACGCCATCCGCGACCTGCTCACCCAGCGGCCGGTCGGCGCCGACGTCTGGACCGCCCTCGCCTGGTGCGCCGGCGTCCTCGTCGTGGCCTACCTCTTCGCCGGCCTCACCTACCGGCGCAGGATCTCCTGAGCCGGCGTCGACCGGGTCCGGGCGAGTCGAGAGCAGAATCAGAGCATGCTGACGATCGGTCAACTCGCGGCGTACGCGGGTGTCACGGTGCGGGCGGTGCGGCACTATCACCAGATCGGTCTCCTGCCCGAGCCGGAGCGGGATGCCTCGGGCTACCGGCGATACGGCGCGACGGCGGTCGTGTCCCTCATCAAGATCCGCAGCCTCGCCGGCGCCGGCGTGCCGCTGTCCCAGATCGGTCAGATGCTCGACGCCGATCCGCCGGCTTTCGCCGAAGCGGTCCGGAGGATCGACGGCCGCCTGCGCGAGGAGATCGAACGGCTGGAGACCAGCCGCGAGCAGATCGCGCGGCTCGCCGCCGGGGACAGTCTGGCGCTCCCGCCGGAGGTGACCTTCTTTCTGGACCGGCTTCGGGAGATCGGCGCGTCAGAGCGGATGGTCGAGGCTGAGCGGGACGGGTGGATCCTGGTCGCGGCCCGCTGGCCCGACTACGTCCGCGACATCATGCCCGGCAAACTCGCGCAGCTGGAGGACCCGCACATCGTTCGGCTCTACCAGGTCGGGTCGGCGCTCCTGGAAAGCGGCACGGGCGACGACCCGCGTCTGGAGGAGATCGCCGACATCCTGGCCGGCCTGGCCGAGCAGGCGCACACCTCCGGCGAGCTGCTGCCCGACGATCTGGCGTACGACCTGGTCGACGCCCTTCTCGTCGAGGCCGACCCGAGGTCGGAGCGGCTGCTGGCCCTGCTGCGCGAGCGTGGCTGGGCCGGTTGGACCCGGCCGGAGCGGCTGGCACAGCCGCCCGGCCGGCCCGCGGACGCGTCACCCGCACCGGCGCCCGCGCCGGATCATCGACCCGGCTAGTAGACGACGACCGCGAAGACGGCCGCCACGAACAACCCCGCCATCACCGGGATGAACGCCTTGCGGGCCAGGTCCAGCACCGGCACCCGGGCGAACCCGGCCACCGCGATCAGCGACGACCAGGCGACGAGCACCCCGCCGCCGGACCAGATGGCGCCCATCTGGCCCACGGCGGCCAGCGTCGCCGGGTCCATCCCGACGGCCGGGCCGAGCGCGCCGGACAGCGAACCGGTCAGCGGCAGGCCCGAGAAGCCCGAGCCGTCCAGGCCGGTGATGATGCCCACGATCAGGATCGCGAACGTCATCAGGAAGCCGTTCTGCGGGATGCCCTGCTGGGCCCCGCTGACCAGGTCGAACAGGAAGTTGGGCGCCTGGGATCCCTCCGGCAGGCCCATGATGCGGCCGGCGAAGTCGGCGTTGCCGATGAAGAAGAAGCCCGCGATCGGCAGCACGATGCCCATCGCCTTGACCGCGAACACCAGGCCGTCCACCACGTGGTCGGCGCAGGTCTCCAGGGCCCGGCGGCCGTCGCCGACGAACGTGGCGAACAGCAGCAGCACCGCCACCACGCCGCCCACCAGCGCCGCCGCCTCGCCGCCGATGGTCTCGGGGACCAGGTCGGTGAACTTGCCCAGCAGCATGTAGCCGACGAGCGCGGCCAGCGTGAGAGGCACGATGATCGCGAACGCCTTGGACCGGCCCGCCCGCGACGTTCCGGAGCCGCCGCCGGACGGCGGCCCGGCGTCGGCCGTGGCCACCGCCGTCCCTCCGTTTCGCGCCGCAGGTTCGGCCGCCGTCACGAGGGTCGCCTGCCCGGCGGGCGGGCGGGGCACTCCCTTGGCGGCCTCGAGGTCCCGGACGGCCTGGGCGGCGGCCGGCTCCGCCAGGGCGGTGACCTCGGCCTTGCCCTCCCACCTCACCAGGTGCTCGACGCTCGGCTCGCTGATCGTCCTGCGCGCCATGAGATAGCCGAGCCCCAGGGCGATCCCGCCGACGATCAGCGACAGGACCATGGACCGGTCGGCCACCACGGTGGTGGACACGCCGGCCGCCTTGGCCGACAGGCCCGGGGCCACCTGCATGACGTAGTCGCTGGACAGCGCCATGCCCTGACCGGCGACGGCCATCGACAGGCCGGCCGCCAGTGGCGGCAGCCCGGCGCGAATCGCCGCCGGCAGCAGGATGGCGCCGATCAGCGGCACCGCCGGGGTCGGCCAGAAGAACAGGCTGATCACGTACGTCACGCCGGCGATCACCCAGAACGAGGCGTGCCCGTTGCGCATGACCGTGCGGAACGGCTCGATCATCCGCTGGTCGGCCCCGAGCGCCCGTAACGCGCCGAGCAGCGCGGTCACCAGGGCGATGATGAGGAAGATGTTGAACAGCTCGGCCGCCGCGGTCAGGCTGGCGCCGAAGACCGACTGCAGACCTTTCACCAGGTCGCCGGTGAAGGCCCAGGCGGTGAGAAAGGTGGCCGCCACCGCCGGGATGACGATGTTCTTCCGCGTGATCATGACAGCGATGATCACGATGATGCCGGCCAGATAGATCCAGTGAGCGGTGCCCAGGTTCATCGCATCTCCCATCAGGAGACTCGGGTTCGGTACGGCATCGCGTACCTGGCGGTAAGCAGATGCACAGAATCTGCTCGGTGTCCTGAACGCGGACAATGAGAAAACTGCACATTAGACACATGATCGTTTGTGCAGCTTGCCGGTGATGTGGCGTTCAAGGCCAACATTTCGGAAATGTGCAGATAGCCCATGTTTTCCGCCGCAGGTGCGGCACTTATCCCATATCGACGGTCTGGCTGCCTCGCCAACACTGAGTCCGGTGCGGGTGGACCGGGCCGCCTCCGGCCGGAGCCCGGAGACCGCGGCGGGGCCGTACCTGATGGCGAAGGAGGAGCGGGCGTGGGCATGCATCGCGGGCTCAACCTGATCGGCGGGCAGTGGGTGCCGGCCCGGAGCGGGGCGACCTTCGTCCGCGAGAACCCGGCGGACCCCGACGACCTCGTCGGCGAGTTCCCCGAGTCGGCGGCGGCCGACGTCCGGGACGCGGCCGAGGCGGTCGCCGAGGCCGCCCTCCACTGGGCGGCCACCACGCCGGACCGCCGCGCGCGGGTGCTCGGCGACGCCGCCGACCTGCTGGAGGCGCGCCGCGAGGAACTCGCCGCCGAGCTGGCCAGGGAAGAGGGCAAGAGCCCGGCCGAGGCCGCGATGGAGACCACGCGAACCCCGCTCAACCTGCGCTACTACGCCGCCGAGGCGCACCGCGTCGCCGGTGCCGCGCACCCCGCCGACGACGGCGGCCTCGTCTACACCTGGCACGAGCCGGTCGGCGTGGTCGGCGCGATCACCCCGTGGAACTTCCCGCTGAACATCCCCTCGCGCAAGCTCGGCCCCGCGCTCGCGGCCGGCAACGGCGTCGTGTTCAAGCCGTCGCCGATCACCCCGCTGCTCGCCCAGCGGCTGGTGGAGGCCCTGCTGGAAGCCGGGCTGCCGGCCGGGGCCGTGGCGCTCGTGCACGGCGGAGCCGAGGCCGGCGCGGCCGTCGCCGCCGAGGGACGGATCGGCGCCGTCACCTTCACCGGCTCCACCGCCACCGGCCGCGCCATCCACGCCGCGACCGCCCCGCCCCGCCGCGTCCAGCTGGAGATGGGCGGCAAGAACCCCGTCGTGGTGCTGCCCGACGCCGACCTGGACCGGGCCGCGCGGATCATCGTGAAGGGCGCCTTCGGCCTCAGCGGCCAGGCGTGCACGGGCACCAGCAGGGTCATCGCGCTGCCCGAGACGCACGACCCGCTGCTGGAACGGGTCGTCAAGCTCACCCAGGGACTCGACCTCGGCCCGCTCGCCGCCGCCTTCCAGCTCGACAAGACCCTCGGCTACGTGCGGATCGGCCAGGAGGAGGGGGCCGAGCTGGTCACCGGCGGGCAGCGCCTGCCGGGCAAGGGCTACTTCGTCACCCCGGCCGTCTTCGCCGGAGTGGAGCCCGGCATGCGCCTGGCCCGCGAGGAGATCTTCGGCCCGGTGCTGGCCTTCCAGCGGGCCGCCGACTTCGAGCAGGCGCTCGCGCTGGCCAACGACGCCGACTACGGCCTCGCCTCCGCGATCGTCACCCGTGACCTCGGCCGGGCGCTGGCCTTCGCCAGGAGGAGCCGCACCGGCCTGGTCAAGATCAACCAGCCGACCACCGGCATGGCGATGAACGTCCCGTTCGGCGGCATCGAGCAGCCGCTCAAGGAACAGGCCGGACCCGCGCTGACCCACTTCTACACCTGTGAGAAGACCGTGTACCTGTCGCCCCCGGAATAGGAGCCGGACATGCTGCTGTCAAAGGATGAGTTCCGCCAGGCACTCCAGGACGCCATCAAGGGCCGCCAGGCCGCCAACGCCAGCTTCAGCCAGGCCTGGGCCGACGGCAAGCTCAAGCGCGAGCACTTCGCCCGCTGGGCCGAGAACCACTACCACTACGTGGGCCCGTTCGCCGACTACCTCGCCTACGTCTACGCCAACACCCCCGACGAGTACACCGGCGCCAAGGACTTCACCCTGCAGAACATGTACGAGGAGGAGCTCGCCGACATCCGGCACACCGACCTGCTGATCAAGTTCGCCGAGGCGTGCGGCACCACCCGGGAGCGCGTCGAGGACCCCGACAACATGAACCCCGTCACCCGCGGCCTGCAGTCGTGGTGCTACGCGGTCTCCATGCGCGAGCACTTCGTGGTCGCCACGGCCGCGCTCGTGGTCGGGCTGGAGTCGCAGGTGCCGAGCATCTACCGCAAGCAGATCGTGCCGCTGCGCGAGGTGTACGGGTTCACCGAGGACGAGATCGAGTTCTTCGACCTGCACATCACCTCCGACGAGGTGCACGGCGAGCGCGGCTACCAGATCGTGCTCGACCACGCCGACACCCCCGAGCTGCAGCAACGCTGCCTGAAGATGTGCCGGTGGGGCGCGGAGATGCGCTACTCCTACACCCAGGGCCTGTACGACCACTACGTCAAAGCGTCATGACCTGGGTCGAGGTCGCCTCGGTGAGGGAGCTGGCCAGGCGCCGGCGCAAGCTGGTGTCCGTCGGTGACCAGCAGATCGGCCTGTTCCTCATCGGCGAGACCGTCTACGCCCTGCGGGACGTGTGCGTGCACAAGCAGCGATCGCTGACCCGGGGCACCGTGCTCAACGGCCGGATCATCTGCCCCGGCCACCAGTGGTCCTTCGACCCGGCCACCGGCCGGGCCGACGGCCAGGAGCCCTGCCAGCCCGTCTACCAGGTGCGGGTCGAGGACGACGCCGTGTACGTCGATCCCCGCCCGAGGGTCGCCGAGGAGGCCCGGTGATCCGGTCGCTGATCGTGGTGGGCGGCGGTCAGAGCGCCGCCGTCGCCATCCGGACGCTGCGCCGCCGCGGCTACGACGGGGGCGTGCTGCTCGTGGGCGAGGAACACGCCCCGCCCTACCAGCGGCCGCCGCTGTCCAAGGAGTACCTGGCCGGCGAGGCCGAGCCCGGCGAGCTGACCCTGCTCGACCCCGCCTGGTGCGCGGCCAACGACGTGGAGCTGCGGCTCGGCGTCCGAGCCGAGACCGTACGGGGCCGAGAGGTACGGCTGGCCGGCGGCGCGGTCCTGACCGCCGACGCGCTGCTCATCGCCACCGGCGGCAGGCCGCGCAGGCTCCCCGGAGTCGAGGGGGAGCGGGTCAGGTACCTGCGCACGGTGGCCGACTCCGACCGGCTCCGCGACGACCTGAAACCCGGCGCCCGCGTGGTCGTCGTGGGCGCCGGCTTCATCGGATCGGAGGTCGCCTCCACCGCCCTGGCCAGGGGCGCCGAGGTGACCGTCCTCGAATGCCTGCCCACCCCGCTCCGGCGGGTCCTCGGCGACGAGGCCGGGCGGGCGTGCGCGGCGCTGCAGCGCGCCTCCGGCGTGGACCTGCGCACCGGGGTGACCGTCACCGGCTACACCGAGACCGGTCAGGGCGCCGTCGTGACCACCGGCACGGGCCAGACCGTCGAGGGTGACGTGGTCGTCGTCGGCGCCGGGACGGTGCCCAACACCGAGGCGCTGTCCGGGTTCGCGCTCGACGACGGCGTGCTGGTGGACGAGCACTGCCGCACCGGCGTGGCGGGTGTCTACGCGGCGGGCGACGTGGCCAGGCACTACCACCCGCTGTACGGCAGGCACGTCCGGGTGGAGCACTTCGACCACGCCAGCGCGCACGGCGTGGCCGCCGCCCGGAACCTGCTCGGCCAGGCCACGCCCTACACCGCGCCGCACTGGTTCTGGTCCGACCAGTTCGACCGCAACCTGCAGTACGCCGGCCACGCCGACCGCTGGGACGAGATCGTGATCCGCGGCTCGGCCGGCGAGCTCGACTTCGCCGCCTTCTACCTGCGCGAGGGCCGGCTCGAAGCCGCGTTCGGCATGGAACGGGGCGGCGAGGTGGCCGTGGCCAGGCAGCTCATCGCCGCCCGCGCCGCGCCCGACCCGCGCGTGCTGGCCGACGAGGACACGGACCTGACCGACCTGTTGTGAGTGGAGGACGACCATGGACCAGCGGGACGACGACTACCAGCGGGTGGCCCGGTCCGGGCAGGTGCCCGACGGGATCGTACGGCGCTTCCACGTGGGGGAGGTCGAGATCGCGGTGGCGCGCTGGGACGGGCGCGTGCACGCCATGTCCAACTACTGCACCCACCTCGACTGCCTGCTCTCCTCCGGCCACGCCACCGAGGACGGGCTGCTCTGCTCCTGCCACGGCAGCGTGTTCGACTACGAGTCGGGCGAGCCGATCCAGCCGCCGGCCACCCGTCCCATCAGGGTGTACGCCGTCCGGGAGACGGACGGCGAGATCTTCGTCCGGGTCCCGCCGGACGCCACCGGCGGCCGGCCCCGCCGCCGCCAGAGCGGGGTGCCGGGCTGACGGCCGAGTCCCCGGTCGGGCTCCCGATCAGAGGTACGATCGGGAGCCCGGTCAGGGGACGAGGACGTCCTCGGCGGGCGGGGCGAGCTCCTCGGTGAGGGCGCCGGTGACCGTCGCCAGGGTGTCGATGTGGTGCGCGAGCCAGACCATGAACTGGGCGTCGGCCGACCTGATGTCCATGCGCAGCGCCCGCGACGCGCGGTCCAGCTTGTACAGCATGGTGTTGCGGTGCAGCTTGAGCGTGCGGGCCGCGGCGTTCAGGTTGCCCGCCGACTTGATGTAGGCGATCACCACCTGCTCCAGGTCGCCGGTCTGGCTGTGCACCCGGCGCAGCGACTCCAGGATCTCCCGCGCGAACGCCTGCCCCTCGGTGCTCGCGGCCACGTCCTTGAGCGCGGCGTAGATGCGCAGGTCGTCGTAGCCGCACACCGGCGCCGCGCCGGCGTGCCTGGCCAGGCCCATCGCCACCCGCGCCTCGTAGTAGCTGGCCGCCACACCGGCCGCGCCCTCGCCCGGCCGGCCCGACGTGATCCGCAGGTCGTCGCCCAGGTGCGGGGCGAGCGTACGGTGCAGCTGCTGCGCGAACTGGGTGACCGCGCGCTGCTCCTTCAGCGGGTCACCCTCCGGCACCTGCCTGATGACGACGATGACGGTGCCGACCGCCGCCGCCAGGGTCCACCGGTTGCCCGACGGCTCGACGCCCTGCGCGACGCGCGTCACGGTCGCCGCCCGCCGCTGGTCGCGCCGGCCCGTCGGGACCAGCGCGGCGGCCGTCACGGCGTGCACGGCGTAGCGGCCCGCGACGTCGAAGCCGTGGTGCCGGGCGCGGGCCGCCAGCGCGTGCGGGTCGGTGAAGCGCCCGTGCACCAGCGAGTCGACGAAGTCGCCGCGGGCCCGTTCCTCGGCCGCCCGGACCGAGCGCTGCCGCAGCATCTCCGAGCCGGTCAGCGTCGCGCCGTGTTCGGCCACCACCCGGTGCTGGGCCAGGTCGTGCTCGTCGGGCGGGGTGCGGGGTTCGACCAGGACCAGCCTGCCGTACAGGTCGCCGCCGACCACGATGGGCGCGATCAGCACCCGGGTCGGGCGCGGCGGCAGGTCCAGCTCCACGACGTCGGCGGCGGTGCCGTCGGCGCGGAGCTCCGGTAACCGCTCCGCCAGCAGTTCGGCGATCTCGCACGGGTCGAGGCCGGGGGAGTCGAAGCCGGCGTACGCCTGGGTCTCGCCGTCGGCGTCGAGCACGATCACCGGCCCGCGCGAGAGCCCGGAGATGGCCCTGGCCATGGCGGGGATCCCCGAGCCGCGGGAGAGCACCTCGGCCAGCGCCCGGTGCACCCGGGTGCTGTACTCCAGCACATGGGTGGCCTGGGCCAGGGCCTTCTGGCCGACGAGCCGGCCGACGGCCCGGTAGTCGGCGGTCGCGCCGAGGAGCAGCAGCGGCACCCCGGCCTCGTCCGCGGCCCCGGCCGCGGCCGCCAGGTCGGGCTCCGGCTCCTCCGGCGACGGCCAGGCGAGCAGCGCCGCCGCGTCGCGCCTGGCGAGGGCCGCGACCAGGCGGTGGGCCTCCTCGGAGCAGACCAGCGCCGAGGCCGGCAGGTGCACCGCCACGCCGGAGAGGTCGTCGTGCGCCCCCAGCTCCGACAACGGCAGGCACCAGGAGGCGGCCCGGTCCAGCCCCGCCTCACCTCCGAGCAGCCTGCCGCGCAGCAGGGGCTCCGTCAGGAGCTCTCGCAGGGGAATCCGTCCGTTGCAGTCGATGCCGTGACCGTTGTGCTGCTGATGTGCCATGTGCCCAAATCCTGTCCCGCTGGTTCGGCATTCTGTCCATTGATCGAGGTCAGGGTCGCTCGGAGACTGACGGGGTGTAGGAGGTCCCGTCTCGCAGCGGGAAGGAGTTCTCCACAGTTTGCTTTCTCCCGTTTTCTAGCGCAATAGCCGATTATTTCCGGCCAATTGGGCTAGAGCCGTGCGCGCTCGCTTGCCGTTCCTTGGAGGGATCATGCATCTCGTACACCGGTTGACGCTCGAAGACGCCCTCGTGATGCTCGAAGCGGCCGAGCAGGAGGCTCGGCGGATCGGCGTGCTGCAGACCATCTGCGTCGCCGACGACGGCGCCCATCCGATCGCGCTGCACCGGATGACCGGTGCCCGGCTGACCGGCGTGGAGATCGCGATCGCCAAGGCGTTCACGGCGGCGGGACACCAGCGGGCCACCCACCGCTTCAACGAGCCTCCGGACGGGCCCGCGCTCCCGGGCAACGAGGCCTTCGGGATCGCCCACATGCATCCCGGCAAGTTCGCGGTCTTCGTGGGCGGCTTCCCGATCGTGCACGAAGGCCAGATCGTGGGCGCGATCGGGGTGAGCGGGGGCAATGGCGATCAGGACAAGGCGGTCGGCGCCGCCGCCCTGCGCGCCTTCCAGGAGAAGATCGCCACCTCCGCCGGCTGACCCGGGCTCCCGGCCGGTGCGGGTCTGGTCAGTGGTCTGATCAGTGCGGGTCCGGGCGGTGCGGGTCCGGGCGGTGCGGGTCCGGGCGGTGCGGGTCCGGGCGGTGCGGGTCCGGTCCGGGCGGGCTCGGTCAGTGCGGGCCGCGATAGCCGGGCGGCGGGGTGTCGGCGGTGTACTCCCGCACCGGCTCGCCCCTCAGGAACGATCGCAGGACGTTCAGGTACGGCCGGTCCCGGCCGGCCGCTTCCAGGTGGACGAGCCGCGCGCCGGGCAGCGCCTTCCGGTAGTCCACGGCCGACGACCAGTTCTGCTCGTCGCAGCCGCCCTTGACGACCAGGGCGGGCACGGACAGCCCGGCGAGACCCGGCCGCACGCCCCGGGGCAGGGGCCGCGCGGCCAGGTGCGCGTACCCACCGAGCTCGCCGGGCGGCGGCGAGGCCGAAGACGAGGGCGAATCCGAAGACGGGGCCGAAGACGGGGCCGAAGACGGGCGCGCGGCCGGGCGCGCGGTCGCGGGCGGCGCCGGAGTCGCCGTCGGGCGCGATCCCCGAGGTGCCGGTGAGGCGGCGCGACAGGGCGGACCGGCGGGCCGGGGAAGCCGGGCGTCCAGCTCGTCGTCCCCCGCGAAGGCGTGCGCAGCGGCCGGATCGACGCGCAGCAGCGTGTAGACGGCGAGCATGCGCGTCGAGGGCGCCCCGGACCCGGCCGGGCCGAACAGGGCGGTGGCCCGGTCGGCGGCGGAGGAGTCGAGGCTCGCCGGGTCGGTGAGGACCACCCGGCTCACCCGGTCCGGATGCGCGGCCAGGTAGGCGGCGGCGAGCCGGGCCCCGTGGCCGTGGCCGATCAGGACGAGCCGCTCGGCCCCGATGACACGGCGGGCCGCCTCCAGGTCGGCCGTGTCACGCTCCAGGCCGTAGCCTCGCGGGTCGGCCAGCCGCGCCGACCGGCCGGCTCCGAGCTGGTCGTAGACGTACACCTGGTAGCCGTCGGCGGCGAGCCCGCCGTAGAAGGCCGAGTCGCGGGCCAGGTCGGCCCGCCCGGGGCCGCCGTGCAGGAACACGACCGGCTCGGCCCGGGTCACCCGCTTGGGCGCCACCCGCACGTACGCCAGCCGGGACCCCGTGTCCAGCCGCCACTCCTTCTGCCCGGACACCCGGGACGGCGCGGCGTCCGGCGGGGGAGGGTGGATGAGGGCGGACGTGACCTGCCAGACCACCAGCGCCTCCACGGCCAGGACGGCCCCGGCGCGCGCCCAGCGCCCCCAGGCGACCTGGGGCCGCGGCACGCAGCGCAGCAGGCCGACGAAGAACACCGCGCCGAACACGGCCAGCCCGGCCGCCGCGAAGACGTCCGGGCCGGTGCCGAGCATCGCCGTCCCAGCCAGCGCCGCCAGGCCCAGGACCGGCGCCAGCGCCAGCACCCCGAGCCCGGTCAGCAGCCGGACGACCCACCGGGCGAGAACACGCACACGGCGAAACTAGTACAAAGCTCTCCCCGAGGGGGGATATCACGTCAGCGGGCGGCCCAGCCGCAGGGTGACCCGCCCGCCCCGCCGCACGGTCTCCCGCACGCTCCACACGCACGCGTCGACCACTCCGCCGTCGGGCGTCATGTACGCGCCGGCCTTGAGCGTCGGCCGGCCGCTCTGGTCGGCGACCACCGACGCGCGGGACTCGGAGCCGTCGGTGAACAGCAGCAGGAAGTCGCCGGGATCCGACGGGACCTCCATGACCAGGTCGGAGTGGAGCCGGGGATGGAGGATCTGCACCACTTGATCGTTCATTCCGCCGCACCTACCCACGAACGGGCGCCTCAGAGCACCGGATGGCACCTGCCCCGGACATGCGATGAAATATCAGCAATTCATCTACTGATTGGGAGTTTGTCGTGGCGCTTTTCGACCTGCCGATCGAGCGGCTCCGTTCCTACCGTCCCGAACGGGACGAGCCCGCCGACTTCGATGCCTTCTGGTCACGCACCCTGGCCGAGGCGGGCGAATTCGACCTGGCCGCCACGTTCACCCCGTACGACCTGCCGCTGGCCGCGGTCGACGTGTACGACGTGTCGTTCGCCGGATGGGGCGGCCACCGCGTCAACGGCTGGTTCCTGACCCCGCGCGGCGCCGATCGGCCGCTGCCCTGCGTCATGCACTACATCGGCTACAGCGGCGGCCGCGGCTTCCCGCACGACCACCTGCTCTGGCCGGCCGCGGGCTACGCGGTGTTCGTCATGGAGACGCGCGGTCACGGCGGCGCCAGCCCGCAGCATCCCGGCGTGACGGGCGACCCCCACGGCGGCGACCACGCCCAGGCGCCGGGCATGATGACCCGCGGCATCCTCGACCCCGAGACCTACTACTACCGGCGGGTCTTCACCGACGCGGTCCGGGCGGTCGACGCGGCCGCCGCGCATCCGGCCGTCGACGCGGCGCGCATCGTGGTGTCGGGCGGCAGCCAGGGTGGCGGCATCGCGCAGGCCACGGCCGCGCTGCGCCCCTCGGTCAAGGGGGCGCTCATCGACGTGCCCTTCCTGACCGATTTCAGGCGGGCCGTCGAGATCACCGATCGCGACCCGTACCAGGAGATCGTGCGGTTCCTGGCCTCGCGCAGGGACGGCGCCGAGCGGGTGTTCGCCACGCTGGCCTACTTCGACGGGCTCAACTTCGCCGCCCGAGGCCGGGTGCCCGCGTTGTACTCGGTGGCGCTGATGGACGACGTGTGCCCGCCGTCGACGGTCTTCGGCGCCTACAACCACTGGCAGGGGCCGAAGGAGATCACGGTCTGGCCGTGGAACGGCCACGAGGGCGGGGCGGGATTCCAGCGCGAGAAGCAGCTCCGCCATCTGCGCGAGCTGCTCGCGGACGGCTGATCCGAAAGCCGGTCGCCGCCGGCCCGGCACGGCCCCCCGCCGCACCGGGCCCGGCGATCGGCGGTCAGACGTTCTGGTCGGTCACCAGGAAGGACACGGCCCCCTTGTCGTCGGCGCCGGCGTCCAGGGACTTGTCCTCCAGGACGGTGGCGGCCACAGGGTCGAGATAGACGCGGGCGCCTTCGGTCTCGACCACTTCGTCGGCGGGCTCCGGCTGCGTCGCCAGCGAAAGGGTGAGCGAACCCGAGCCCTCTCCCTGCGACGAGATGCGGATGCCGCCCTGCTCAGGCTCAGGTGCGGACGCGGTCAGGTCACGGATGGCCTGGGCTGCGTTGGCGGTCAGGGTGAGCACTACGGCTCCTCCTCACGGTCGACGTACATGAATTGCCTGCCCTTCCCGCCTCAGGGGGACCCAACCATCTGTGGTCGGATTTCTTTCCGGATCCCCGTGGGGGCAGGACCTACAGCTCGGCGAAGCGTTCCACGTCCTCGGTGCGGCCGGACACGATGATGACGTCGTTGTACGTGAGCTCCGTCTCGGCCGTGGCGTAGGTGAACTCCTCGTCGGGGCTCTTGACCGCGACGACGGTGATGCCGTGCTTGCGGCGCAGGTTGGACTCACCCAGCGGGGCGCCCACGTAGTCCTTCGGCGGCCGCGTCTTGGCCAGCGCGAAGTTGGCGTCGACCTGCATGTAGTCGAGCATCCGCCCGCTCACCAGGTGCGCCACCCGCTCGCCCATGTCGTGCTCGGGGAGCACCACGTGGTGGGCGCCGATGCGGCTGAGGATGCGGCCGTGCTGCTTGCTGACCGCCTTGGCCCAGATGTCGTCGATCTCCAGCTCCACCAGCAGCGACGCGGTGAGGATGCTGGCCTCCAGGTCGCCGCCGATGGCCACGACCGCGCGGTAGAAGTCGGGCACGCCGAGCTGGCGCAGCACCTCCATGTCGGTGGCGTCGGCGACGGCGATCTGCGTGATCTGCCCCGCCAGCGACTGCACCACCTTGGGACGATGGTCGATGGCCAGCACCTCGGTGCCGTGCCGGGAAAGCTCCAGCGCCAGCGAGGTGCCGAACCTGCCCATCCCGATCACCACGACCGGATCGCTTCTCTTGTCAGCCAACGATGATCCGCTCCTCGGGTAGTTCGTAGCGGCGCTGACGCTCCTTCAACGCCAGCGCGGAGCCGAGCGTGAGCGGGCCGATCCGGCCCACGAACATGAGCAACAGCAGCAGGACGTGCCCGGCCGGCGACAACTCGGCGGTGACGCCGGTGGACAGGCCCGCCGTGCTGAACGCCGCGATCACCTCGAACAGCACCTGGTCCAGGCTGTGCGGGGTCAGCACGAGCAGCACGTAGGTCGACACCGCCACCAGGATCACGCTGATCGCGGCGATCGACAACGCCTGGCGCTGGGCCGACTCGGGGACGCGGCGATGACCGACGTTGACCCGGTTCTCGCCCCGCAGCTCGGCCCAGATGACGAACGCCAGCAGCCCGAACGTGGTCACCTTGATCCCGCCGGCCGAGCCCGCGCTGCCGCCCCCGATGAACATCAGCACGTCCGTGGCCAGCCAGCTGGACGGGGTCATCGCGGTGATGTCGAGGCTGTTGAAGCCGGCCGTACGGGGCATGACGGAGGCGAAGAAGGCGGCGAGCAGCCGGCCGCCGTCGTCGAGCGGCCCGAGCGTTCTGGGGTTGTGCCACTCGGCGCCGAGGAACACCAGCGTGCCCGAGCCGATCAGGATCACGGTGACGGTCACCGTGATCCGGGTCAGCACCGACCAGCGGCTGGGCCGCCGCCACGACCTGGCCAGCTCGAACACCACGGGGAAGCCGAGCCCGCCGACGATCACGGCCGCCGCGATCGTCAGGCAGATCCACGGGTCCGCGACGAACCGCATCAGGCTGTCGGGCCACAGGGCGAACCCGGCGTTGTTGAACGCCGACACCGCGTGAAAGGCCCCGAGGTAGGCGGCGCGGCCGAGCGGCTCGCCGTACCCGGTCACGAACCGGACGGTGAGCACCACTGCGGTCACGCTCTCGCACACCAGGCTGAACACCAGCACCTTGCGCAGCACCTGGCGCACGTCCGACATGCTCAGCGTGCGCGTCTCGGCCTGCGCCGCGAGCCGGGCCCGCAGCCCGAGCCGGCCCGCGACCAGCACGGCGAAGACGGTGGCCAGAGTCATGATGCCCAGGCCACCGGCCTGGAACAGCCCGGCGATGACGATCTCGCCGAACATCGACCAGTGCGCCTCGGTGTCCACGATCACCAGGCCGGTCACGCACACGGCGGACGTGGCGGTGAACAGCGCGGTCAGCCAGCCCGCGGACTCACCCGTCGTGGTGGCCACCGGCAGCGCCAGCAGCAGCGTGCCCAGCAGCACGGCGGCGCCGAACCCGGTCACGATGACCTGGGTGGGATGGTGGAAACGTGACAGGAGGCGAGATGACCTCACCCGGCGCGGTCTTCCGGACAAGCCGTCACACGACTTCAGCACTGGCAAGGAGAGTCACGAACGCCTCCGAAGTCCCACGCGACACCGATGATCTGCCGACCGGCTTCCCCGGCGCAGTGGCCTACCGTAACAGGCATGTCGCGTTGACGGCATATGTGATCTGCCTCTCCGCCGCGCGGGAGCTCCCTCAGTCCCGGACCAGGCGATCCACCAGCGCCTGCAGGGTCACGGCCCCGCGCACCGAGCCGTCCTCGACCACGGCGACCAGAGGGCTGTGCGTACGCGCCATCAGCGCCGCGAGCTCCAGCACCGTGGCGTCCGGCCCGCTCACGGGCAGCTCGCGCGGCTTGTCCGGCAGCGCCTCGCGCACGGTCCGGTGGGCCAGGGAGCGCAGGAACAGGTCGGCGTGCGCCTCGTCGACCACGCGGGCCAGCGCGGGATCGTCCATGCAGTAGGTGGGGACGGCCAGTCGCAGCACCTGGGTGCCCGGCAGGATGCTCAGCGGCCGGCCCCGCTCGTCGACCACGATCAGGCCGGGCAGGTCCTGGTCGGCCAGCAGCCGAGCCGCGTCGATCACCGGGGTGTCGACCGTGACGGTGGGGAACTCGGTGACGAGGTCGATGGCACGCATGGGGGGTCCTCCCGAGGTGAACGAACACCGACCCAGCTTCCCGGCGCCCGGGCCAACCTATCGGCTCACAACCGGCATTATCCCCCGGTCAGCGGATGGACGGGCCATTCCAGGACGATCCGGATGGTATGGCTGGCCCTACCATGGGCCGGGGTGCGCGCAGGGCTCCGGTTCCTCCGCTGAGCGACCATGCTGGGGCCTACCACCCACCACCCCGCATCGGAGGAACCGTGACATTTGTGAGAGCCCTGAGCCCTCCTGCCGAACGTGACGAGAGGGGAAGCGACTTCGCGCGGTTGTCGCGGCGTGTCGCCGAGGCGGGCCTGCTGGAGCGCCGGCCTGGCTACTACGCGGCGCGGATGGCCGTCGTGGGCGGCCTGTTCGCCGGGGGGTGGGTCGCCTTCGCCCTGATCGGCGACTCCTGGTGGCAGCTCGCGGTCGCCTTCTTCCTGGCCGTGATGTCCGGGCAGGTCGCGCTGCTGGCCCACGACCTGGCGCACGGCCAGGTTTTCCGCACCCGCCGGGCGAGCGCGACGGCCGGTCTGCTGGTCGGCAACCTCGGCATCGGCCTCGGCTACGGCTGGTGGCAGGACAAGCACACCCGCCACCACGCCAACCCCAACCACGAGGACCACGACCCCGACGTCTCGCCCGAGGTGCTCGTCTGGTCGGTGAGGCAGGCCGAGGCCAGCGGTGGCCTGGCCAGGTTCATCGGCCGCCGCCAGGCGTTCCTGTTCTTCCCGCTGCTCACGCTGGAGGCCGTCAACCTGCACGTGTCGAGCGTACGCGGGCTGCGCCGCCCCACCCTGCGGAACCGGTGGGCCGAGGCGCTGCTGTTGTTCGCCCACTTCGCCCTCTATCTCGGCGGGATCCTCGCGATGCTGCCGCTGGGCAAGGCGGTGGTGTTCATGATCGTGCACCAGGCGCTCTTCGGCGTCTACCTCGGATGCGTGTTCGCGCCCAACCACAAGGGCATGCCGGTGCTCACCGCCGGCGACCGGCTCGACTTCCTCCGTCGCCAGGTCCTCACCTCCCGCAACGTGACCGGAGGACTCCTGGTCGACACCGCCCTGGGCGGGCTCAACCACCAGATCGAGCACCACCTGTTCCCGAGCATGCCGAGCGTCAACCTGCGCCGGGCACGGCCCCTCGTGCGGGAGCACTGCGCGGCGCTGGGCGTGAACTACACCGAGTGCGGGCTGCTCGCCTCATGGGGCCAGGCCCTGCGCCACCTGCACGCGGTGGGAGAGCCCCTGCGCCGCTGATCTCGCCCGCCGTGGGCTACGGCCACGCATACAGACGGCCACGCATACAGAGGGCCACGCATACAGAGGGCCACGCATACAGAGGCCCACGCATACAACGGCGCGCAGCGGTTAGAAGTCCACTTCCGGCCACCGCGAGACCCTCAGGAGCGGCGTTGACGACAGCCATGAACCCATCCACGACCCCTGACGGCATCGCGGGCTGGGCGGTCGGGCTCATGGAGTCGCTCGGGGCGCCCGGCGCCGGGCTCCTCGTCGCGCTGGAGAACCTGTTCCCGCCGCTGCCCAGCGAGATCATCCTGCCGCTGGCGGGATTCGCCGCCGCACGGGGGGAGATGGCCCTGTGGGAGGTGCTGGTCTGGACCACGCTCGGCTCGCTGGCCGGAGCGCTCGTCCTGTACGGCGTCGGGGCGCTGCTCGGCCGGCGGCGCATCCTCGCCCTGACCGCCAAGATCCCGCTGCTGAAGCCCGCCGACGTGGAGAAGGCCGAGGACTGGTTCGCCCGCCACGGGCGCAGGACCGTCTTCCTGGGCCGCATGGTCCCCGGCTTCCGCAGCGTGATCTCCATCCCGGCCGGTCTGGAGCGCATGCCGCTGGCCGGCTTCGCCCTGCTCACCGCCCTGGGCAGCCTCATCTGGAACACCGTGCTGGTGCTGGCCGGCTATCTGCTCGGCGATCAGTGGTCGCTGGTGCAGACCTACGTGGGCGGCGCCACCAGAGTGGTGCTCGTGCTGGTCGTGCTCGGCCTGCTGATCTTCGTCGGCCGCCGCGTCGCCGAGAGCCGCAAGAGCAGGAAGAGCCGCCACGTCGCCGGGAGCCGCGAGGACTGACCCGCTCAGAGCCCGTACGCCTCCAGCAGCCGCAGCCACACCTCGCTGACCGTCGGGAAGGCCGGGACCGCGTGCCAGAGCCGGTCCAGCGGCACCTCGCCGGTCACCGCGATCGTCGCCGAGTGCAGCAGCTCGGCCACGCCCGGCCCGGCGAACGTCACCCCGAGCGGCACCCGCCGCTCCTCGTCCACCACCATCTTGGCCCGCCCCCGGTAGCCGTCGCCGAGGAGGTAGGCGCCCGTGACCGAGCCCAGGTCGTACTCGACCGCGCGCACCTGGAAGCCCGCCGCGCGGGCCGCGGCCTCGGTGCGCCCCACCGCGCAGATCTGCGGGTCGGTGAACACCACCTGCGGCGGCCCGTACGCGTCGGCCGTGTCACGCAGGGACGGCAGGTCGTCGCGCTCGCCCTTGGCCCGCGCGGCGATGACGTCGCCGCAGAGCCGCGCCTGGTACTTGCCCATGTGCGTCAGTAGCGCGCGCCCGTTGACGTCGCCGACCGCGTAGAGCCAGCCGTCCTCGACGGCGGTCGCCCGCATGCTGTCGTCCACCTCGACCGTGCCCTTGCCGGGCAGGCCGATCGTCTCCAGGCCGATCCCGATCGTCGCGGGGACGCGGCCGGTCGCCACCAGCAGCTCGTCGGACTCGATCGGCGGGCCGTCCGGCAGGTGCACGGTCACCTTGCCGCCCGGCTCCGGCCGCTCCACCCGGACCGCCTCGGTGTGGGTCCGCACCTCGATGCCCGCGTCGGCGAACGACTCGGCGAGCAACTCGCTGGCGAACGGCTCCATCCGGTCGAGCAGCCGGTCGCCGCGCACCAGCACGGTCGTCTGCCGCGCGCCGAGGCCGTGCATGGCCTGGGCCATCTCGCAGGCCACCACGCCGCCGCCGATGACGGTCAGCCGTTCGGGCACCGAGGTGGCCGCGGTGACCTCGTGACTCGTCCAGGGGGCGGCCTCGCGCAGCCCCGGCACCGGCGGCACCGCGGCCGTGCTGCCCGTCGCCAGGACCACGGCGTGCCGGGCGGTCAGCACCCGCTCGGAGCCGTCCGGCGCGCTCACCCGCACGCGCCGGGCGCCGTCGAGCCGCCCGCGCCCGCGGACGAACTCGGCGGGCACGCCCTCGATCCACCGGACCTGGCCGGCGTCGTCGTAGTGGGACACCGCCTCGTCGCGCCGGGCCAGCACCGCGCTCACGTCGACGGGCCCCATCGACAGGCCGGGCACCCGCCCGGCCTCGGCGACCAGATCGACCGGGCGCAGCAGCGCCTTGCTGGGCACGCACGCCCAGTAGGAGCACTCGCCGCCGGCCAGCCGCGGCTCCACGACGGCCGCCGTGAGCCCGCCCCGCACCACCCGATCCGCCACGTTCTCACCGGCGGGACCGGCGCCCACCACGATCACATCGAACTCGTCGCCCACGTCGGCCTCCCCTGTCAGTCCTGCCGTCAGCCTTTCACGACCGGCGGGGCGGCGGTCCCGTTCAATGGGTGTAGGGAGTGGCGAGCCGCGCGTCGTGCAGCACGGAGCCCCACCAGCCGAGCTGGTCGAGCAGCTCCTTGGCCGCGCCGCCGGGCCCGTCGGGGTCCACCGGCCCGCCGTCGGCGCCGAAGCGCTCCCAGGGCTGGTCGAAGCTCACGGTGTTCCGCACGGTCACCGCGTGCATCTCCGCGAACACCCCGCGCAGGTGCTCCACCGCCCGCAGCCCTCCGCCCATGCCGCCGTAGGAGACGAAGCCCACCGGCTTGGCCTGCCACTCGGTGAAGTGCCAGTCGATCAGGTGCTTGATCGAGGCGGGGTAGCTGTGGTTGTACTCCGGCGTGACCACGACGAAGGCGTCGGCCCCGGCCAGCCGTCCGGCGAGGGCGGTCAGCTCGGCCGGGCGCCTGCCGGCGACCTTCAGGACGTCGGGGTCGGCGGGCAGCGCGGCCGGCAGGGCGACCTCGGCCAGGTCGAGGACGTCGAGGTCGAACCGGGCGTGCCGCCGGACCTCGCCGGTGAACCACTCGGCGATCATCGGGCCGAACCGGCCCTCCCTGACGCTGCCGAGCACCACCACGAGCTTGAGATTCTGATCGGACATGCCGAACTCCCGTCGATCTCGCCGGCGCCCGCCGGTCGGGCGCCGCTGCGATCAGGCTGGCGGTGCTCGGCGAGGTGCGGGAAGGCCGGGCCGGGACGGGCACTGTCAGGGCCACCATCCCGGACGAGGCGGCCGGTAGTGTCCATGTGTGACCATCAACGAGCTGGGCGCCTACCTGCGCGCCCGCCGCGAAGCCGTCACCCCCGCCGACGTCGGGCTGCCCGCCGGTGCCCGGCGGCGCACGCCGGGGTTGCGCCGGTCCGAGCTGGCGACGCTGGCCGGGGTGAGCGTCGAGTACCTGGCGCGGCTGGAGCAGGGCCGCGACCGTCACCCGTCCGTGCAGGTCCTCGGGGCGCTCGCCGACGTGCTGCGTCTGGACCCGGAGGAGCGGATCCATCTGCGCCGCCTGAGTAAGGGGGCCGACGGCGGCGTCCTCTGCCCGGCCGGTGTGCCGCCCGCCCGCTCGGTGCGGCCGACGGTGCGGGCGCTGCTCGACCGCCTGGAGCCCGCACCGGCTCTGCTGCTCAACCGGCTCGGTGAGGTGCTCGCCCGCACGTCCGGCTACGAACGCCTGGCGGCCCCCCTCGGCCTGCTCGACGGTGACCCGCCGAGCCTGGTCAGGTTCGTGTTCACCGACTCCCGCGCGCGGGCCGTCTACCCCGACTGGGAGCGTGTCGCCGACGAGCTGGTGGCCGTGCTCAAACTCGAGTCGTCGCGCGACGACCCGCACGTGTCGCACCTCGCCGACGAGCTGACCGTCGTCGCGGGCGCCCCGTTCGCCGACCGTCTGGCCGCACCGGCCGGGCCGCCGTCACCCACCGGGGTCGAGCGGCTGACACACCCCGAGGCGGGGGAGTTGCGCCTGGCCTACGAGACGTTGGAGCTGCCGGTGAAGGACGGGCAGCGCCTGGTCGTCTACCTTCCGGCCGACGACGCGACCGCGCTCGCGCTCGACCGGCTGTCCGGCCGCCGTCCCGGCGGCCTGCGCGCGGTGAACGACTGAGCCGGGCTCTCCCGCCCGCGGCGTGGGGCGCGCGGGCGGGGCCGGGACGGCGGCCGGTCAGGCGCGTTTGGCGATGGCCGTGATCAGCGGCTGCACGAGCTTGGCCGCGAGCGGTCCGAACGCCGCCAGGATGAGGACGTACGTGGCGGCCAGCGGTCCCAGGTCGGGATGCACGCCGGCGGCCACGGCCAGGCCGGCGATGACGATGTTGAACTCACCGCGCGGGATGAGCGCGATGCCCGCGCGGGCCCGGCCGGCCGTCGCGATGCCCGCCCTGCGGGCCGCGTACGCGCCGGTCAGCAGCTTGGTGATCATGCTGATCAGGGCCAGCAGCGCGGCCAGGCCGGCCACCGGGAGCATTTTCGTGGGATCGGTCTGCAGGCCGAAGAAGACGAAGAACACCGCGGCGAACAGGTCGCGCAGCGGCGCCAGCAGCGCCTGCGCGTCGTGGGCCAGCTGCCCCGACAGCGCGATGCCGACCAGGAAGGCGCCGACCGCCGCCGAGACCTGCAGCTGCTGCGCCAGCCCGGCCACCAGCAGCGCGAGCCCGACGATCTTCAGCAGCAGCACCTCGTTGTTGGGACTGGAGACGAACGCCTCGATCCATTTGCCGAAGCGCAGCGCGATGAGCAGGACCGCGCTCACCGTGGCCAGCGCGATCGCCACCGTGACGGCCCCGGCGGCCAGGCTCAGTCCGGCCAGCATGGCGGTCAGCACCGGCAGGTAGACCGCCATCGTCAGGTCCTCGAAGACCAGCAACGACAGGACGGTCGGTGTTTCGCGGTTACCGATCCACCCCAGATCCGACAGCACTTTGGCGGTGATGCCGGAGGAGGTGGCATAGGTGACGCCGGCCATCGCCACCGCGGCGACCGGCCCCCAGCCGAGCAGCAGCGCGCAGATGGCGCCGGGCGCGGCGTTGAGCACTAAGTCCACCAGGCCGGCGGGGGCGTTGCCCTTGAGGCTCGCCACGAGCTCGTCGGCGTTGTACTCCAGGCCGAGCGTGAGCAGCAGCAGCACGACGCCGATCTCGGCGCCGACGGAGATGAAATCCTCGCTGGTGGCCAGCGGGAGCACTCCGCCGGTGCCGAAGGCGAGGCCGGCGATCAGGTAGAGCGGGATGGGCGAGATGCCGACGCGCAGCGCGAGCGCGCCGAGCACGCCCAGTCCCAGGAGAACAGCACCGAATTCGAGGAAAAGGATGGCGGTATGGTGCACCCGCGGCCCTACCCGTGCGCCAGGATGTCGGTCACCTCGGAGGTGCTGTCCGCGCTGCCCACGACGACGACGACGTCGTTCTCGTCGAACACGAAGTCGGGGGCGGGGCTGGCGAAGACCCGCCCGCTGCGCACCACCGCCACGATGGAGGCGCTGGTGCGCGTCCGTACGCGCGCGTCAGCCATCGGACGACCCACGTACGGGGAGCCGGACGGGATCGGGATCTGCAGGCTCACCAGACCCTCCACCTGCTCGTGGAGCGCGTTGAGGCGCTGCACGATGCGCGGAGCGCCGAGGAGCTCGGCCAGCGCGTCGGCCTCTTCGTCGTTGAGCTTGACCGAGTCGCACACTCGGTCAGGATCTTCGCTGTCATAGATGACCAGATCCCGTCGTCCGGTTCGGTGTGAGATGACACCGATCCGCTGGCCTGACCGCGTAGTGAACTCGTGACGCAACCCGATGCCGGGCAACGCCGTCTGCTCGACCTCCACCGTCTATCCCACCCACCCGTTTTACGCATTTCGCGGTTACTTTAGCAGTTTGGGAGATCTGTCCGTTCCGTCGGGGAACCAGATCTCCGGGCAACGCACAGATGGTAGGCCCATTGCCGGGACCGCCCGACTATTTCACTTGATGTCGTCATACTTCGTGAGAAAGCGGTTCACAAGAGGGTCAGTGTCTGGCGGGCGATCTCCCACTCCTCGTCGGTCGGGACGACGAGCACTGCCACCTCGGAGCCCGGGGGCGACACAGCGCGTTCGCCGGTGGACTCGGCCTGGTTGAGCACCGGGTCCACGCTGATGCCGAGCCGCTCCAGGCCCCGCGTCGAGGCGGCCCGGGTGGCGGCGTCGTGCTCGCCCACGCCGCCGGTGAAGACGATCGCGTCCACCTGGCCGAGCAGCGCGTAGTAGGCGCCCACGTACTTGCGGATCCGGTGCGTGTAGACGTCCAGGGCGAGGCGCGCCCGCTCGTCGCCGCCGGCCGCGCGCCGCCGTACCTCCCGCATGTCGGAGTGGCCGGCGAGCGCCAGCAGGCCGCCGCGGCGGGTCAGCGCCTGCTCGGTGGCCTCGGCGTCCATCCCGGTCACCCGTTGCAGATAGCCGGGCAGGGCGGGGTCGACGTCGCCCGAGCGGCTGCCCATGACGAGGCCCTCCAGGGGCGTCAGCCCCATGGAGGTGTCCACGCTGCGGCCTCCCGCGATCGCGGTGGCGCTCGCGCCGTTGCCCAGGTGCAGCACGATCATGCTGAGGCGCTCCGGTTCGCGCCCCAGCATCGCCGCCGCCCGCTCCGACACGTACGCGCAGGACGTGCCGTGGAAGCCGAACCGCCGCACCCCCCACTCCTCCGGGACCGCGTACGTGTACGCGGCCGGCGGCAGGGTGTGGTGGAAGGCGGTGTCGAACACCGCCACCTGCGGCACCCCCGGGAAGGCGTCCTGCGCCACCCGGATCCCGACCAGGTTCACCGGGTTGTGCAGCGGCGCGAGCGGCGCGAGCTCCTCGATCTGGGCGATCACGCGATCGTCGACCAGCACCGGCTCCCGGAACAGGGTGCCGCCGTGGACCACCCGGTGCCCCACCGCCACGGGGTCGAGCTCAGGCCCCGCCTCGGCGAACGCCTTCAGCACCGCGGCCAGCCCCTCGGCGTGCCCGGGGAAACGCCCCTCCCTCTCGTACGGCGGATCGTCGCCGCAGTGGTGCGTGAGCCGGCCTCGCTCCTCCCCGATCCGCTCGACCAGGCCCCGGGCCGGACGGCCCCGGGTCTCGACGTCGATCAGCTCGTACTTGATCGAGGAGGAGCCGGTGTTCACGACGAGAATGCGTTCGGCCATGTCCATCCACTGATCTCCGGAAGGTCCTCGCCGTGCTCACGGGTGTAGGCGCGCGCCCGCAGCCGGGAGTCCATCATGTGCTGGCGCAGGTGGGCCTGGGTGCTGCCGAGGCCGGGAACACGGTCGATCACGTCCATGACCAGGTGGAAGCGGTCGATGTCGTTGAGCATGACCATGTCGAACGGCGTCGTCGTGGTGCCCTCCTCCTTGTAGCCGCGCACGTGCAGGTTGGGGTGCCCGTTGCGGCGGTAGGTGAGCTGGTGGATCAGCGACGGGTAGCCGTGGAAGTTGAAGACCACCGGCCGGTCGGCGGTGAACAGCGTGTCGAACTCGGCGTCCGACATGCCGTGCGGGTGCTCCGAGTGCGGCTGCAGGCGCATCAGGTCGACCACGTTGACCACCCGGACCCTCAGCTGCGGCAGGTACTCGCGCAGCAGCGCGGCGGCGGCGAGCGTCTCCAGGGTGGGCACGTCGCCGGCGCACGCCAGCACCACGTCCGGATCGGTCCCGGCGTCGGTCGAGGCCCACGGCAGGATGCCCAGCCCCCGGGTGCAGTGGGCGATGGCCTCGTCCATGGTGAACAGGTCGAGCACCGGCTGCTTGCCCGCCACGATCACGTTCACGTAGTCGCGCGAGCGCAGGCAGTGGTCTCCCACCGAGAGCAGCGTGTTGGCGTCCGGCGGCAGGTAGACCCGCACGACCTCGGCCTTCTTGTTGACCACCACGTCCAGGAAGCCCGGGTCCTGGTGGCTGAAGCCGTTGTGGTCCTGCCGCCAGACGTGCGAGGACAGCAGATAGTTGAGCGAGGCCACCGGCAGCCGCCACGGGATCTTCCGCGACGACTCCAGCCACTTGGCGTGCTGGTTGAACATCGAGTCGACGATATGGATGAACGCCTCATAGCAGTTGAACAGGCCGTGCCGCCCGGTCAGCAGGTAGCCCTCCAGCCAGCCCTGGCACAGGTGCTCGCTCAAGACCTCCATGACCTGCCCGCCCGGGGCCAGGTGCTCGTCGGTCGGCTCGATGGCCGCGTCCCACGCCCGGTCGGTGACCGAGAAGACGTCCGAGAGCCGGTTGGAGGCGGTCTCGTCGGGCCCCATGAGCCGGAAGATCGACGGATTGGCGGCGATGACGTCGCGCAGCAGCCCGCCCAGCACCCGGGTCGGCTCGGTCGACTGGACGGCCGGCGCCTTCACCTCCACCGCGTACGACCGGAAGTCGGGCAGCCGCAACGGCTGCAGCAGCTCGCCGCCGTTGGCGTGCGGGTTGGCGCTCATCCGGAGCGGACCCACCGGCACCGACCGCAGGATCTCGGGCACCGGGCGGCCGTCGGCGTCGAACAGCTCCTCCGGCCGGTAGGAGCGCATCCACTCCTCCAGCTGGGCCAGCCGGTCCGGCCGGTTCCGTACGTCGGTGAGCGGCACCTGGTGCGAGCGCCACGTCCCCTCGACGGGCAGGCCGTCGACCTCGCGGGGCCCGGTCCAGCCCTTCGGCGTCCGAAGAATGATCATCGGCAGCCGGTCGGCCTTGCCGGCCTTGTAGGCGGCGATCTCGGAATGGGCCTGGTCGAGCGTGGTCGCCATCTCCAGGTGGTCCGGGCCCACGAGGTGAGGCCGGTAGCCGTACCCCTCCATGAGTTTGATCAACTCTTCCAGTGGAATCCTGGCCAGGATGGTGGGATTGGCGATCTTGTATCCGTTGAGGTGCAGGATCGGCAGCACCACGCCGTCGCGCCGGCGGTTGAGCAGCTTGTTGGAGTGCCAGCTGGCGGCCAGCGGGCCGGTCTCCGCCTCTCCGTCGCCGATGACGCACGCCACCATCAGGTCGGGGTTGTCGAACGCCGCGCCGAACGCGTGGGCGAGGCTGTAGCCCAGCTCGCCGCCCTCGTTGATGGAGCCCGGCGTCTCGGGCGCGACGTGGCTCGGAATGCCGCCGGGAAAGGAGAACTGGCGGAAGAGCCGCCGCATGCCCTCCTCGTCCCGCGACACGTTCGGGTACTTCTCCGAATAGGAGCCCTCCAGCCAGGACAGCGCCACGGCCGCCGGGCCGCCGTGCCCTGGCCCGACGACGTAGATCATGTCCTGGTCGTGCTCCTTGATGAGCCGGTTCAGGTGGGCGAAGCAGAAGTTGAGCCCCGGCGTGGTGCCCCAGTGGCCGAGCAGACGTGGCTTGACGTGCTCGGGCCGGAGGGGTTCGGTCAGCAGCGGGTTGTCGAGCAGGTAGATCTGGCCTACCGACAGGTAGTTCGCCGCACGCCAGAAAGCGTCGATTTGATCCATGACTAGCTGATTCCTCCAAACTGGCGGCTCAACCGGATTAGATCGCCTCTCCTGGGCAGAGGATGCGAACCCGTCGAGCAGCGAGGCGTCATGGAGATCAGGAGAGCAGACGAGCAGGCGTTCAGCATTCCCTTTACCCAGAAGAACATCCCACGGGCGCGCACCGCCGCGATGAGCCTGGCCCGGGCCCAGGGAATGTCGCCCGAGCGGGTGATCGACCTCGCCCTGGTGGTGAACGAGGCCATGGTCAACGCCGTCGCCCACGGCGGCGGACGCGGCCGGCTGCGCGTGTGGTGCCGCCGAGGCGCCCTGCACTGCGAGATCGAGGACCAGGGGCCCGGCATCCCCGCGCGCCGGCTGGACCGCACCGATCCGCCGCCGCCGTCCTCGCTGGGAGGCTGGGGCATTTGGCTGATCCGTCGCCTGGCCGATAAGGTCGCCCTTACGACCGGCCCGGATGGCACCGCCGTACACATCGCGATGGACCTCTCCGCACGCGAGGGCGCTGTGCCGTAAGGGCCCCATTCAGCTCTGGTAGGCGGGCGGGTGAACACAGACTCCGGTGATGTCGGCCCCCCGCCGTTGTTCGTCACGTTCTTCGCGGAGAGCAGCCTGGCCGACACCCGCGCCGCCGTCCAGCGGCACGCGCGCGAGCAGGGGTTGATCGGCGAGCGGCTCGAAGACTTCGTCATGGCGGTCAACGAGTGTCTGGTCAATGTCCTGGCCCATGGCGGCGGGCAGGGGCGGCTGCGCCTGTGGCGCGAGGGCGAGACCCTGCTCTGCGAGGTCA
Source organism: Nonomuraea sp. CX421 (assembly GCF_059358955.1). Lineage (NCBI taxonomy): Bacteria > Bacillati > Actinomycetota > Actinomycetes > Streptosporangiales > Streptosporangiaceae > Nonomuraea > Nonomuraea sp. CX421. The sequence goes on from NZ_JCADBK010000010.1 coordinate 54,644, forward strand.
GAGACTCCGGCGGCGGCATCCCCGCGCGCTACCTCGACGAGTCGGAGCTGCCCGAGCCCTCCCAGCTCGGCGGCCGGGGCATCTGGCTGATCCGCCGGCTCACCGACGGCGCGGTGTTCGCGACCGGCCCCGCCGGCACCACCGTCCTCATCGCCAAGAAGCTGCCCGGTGGCCGCGCCGAGCGGTCCCACCGGCCCGCGAGCGGGTCCGCCGACCGCGCCTGACCCCGGCGTCCCCTGGATATCCGGACAGGTCGCGATATGGTGCCGGACATGGGTCTCCGCAGTGCGCGCTGGTACTCAGGTGACGACCGAAACTCCTTGATCCACCGTGCCTGGATGCGCCGCGGCCTGCCGGACGAGGCGTTCGACGGCGAGCGGCCGCACATCGCGATCGCCAACACCGCCTCCGACCTCACCCCCTGCAACTCCCATCTGAACGAGATCGCCGACAGCGTGAAGCAGGGCGTGTGGGCGGCCGGTGGGATCCCGCTCAACCTGCCGGTCGTCTCCCTGGGCGAGACCAACGTCCGGCCCACCGCGATGCTCTGGCGCAATCTCGCCGCCATGGCCACCGAGGAGATGCTGCGCGCCAACCCGATCGACGGCGTGGTGCTGCTCGGCGGCTGCGACAAGACGATCCCGTCGCTGCTCATGGCCGCCGCCTCGGTCGACCTGCCCGCGGTCGTGCTGCCCGGCGGCCCGATGCTGACCGGCCACTTCCGCGGCGTGCCCCTCGGCTGCGGCACCGACGTGTGGCGGCTCAGCGAGGAGGTGCGCGCCGGCACCCTGTCCCGCGAGGCGTTCCTGCGGTCGGAGTCGTCGATGATCCGCAGCCGTGGCCACTGCAACACGATGGGCACCGCCTCCACCATGGCCTGCGTGGCCGAGGCCCTCGGCATGACCCTGCCCGGCACGGCCGGCACCCCCGCCCCCGACAGCAGGCTGCTCCAGCGCTCCCACGAGACCGGCCGCCTCGCCGTCGAGCTGGTGCGCCGGGGCCGCCGCCCGAGCGATGTGATGACCAGGGGCTCGTTCCTGAACGCGATCGTGACCCTCGCCGCGATCGGCGGCTCCACCAACGCGGTCGTCCACCTGCTGGCCATCGCCGGCCGCCTGGGCGTCCCGCTCACCCTCGACGACTTCGACCGCGCGGGCTCCGGGGTGCCGCTGCTCGCCGACCTCCAGCCCGCCGGCCGCCACCTGATGGACGACCTGTTCCGGGCGGGCGGGCTGCTCGCCCTGCTGAAGGAGGTCGAGGACCTGCTCGACCCCGCCGCGCCGACCGTCACCGGCCGGCCGCTCGTCGAGCACCTCGCGGACGCCGTCGTCTGGGACGAGACCGTCATCAGGCGGCGCGCCGACCCGCTGCTGCCCGACGCGGGCATCGCGGTCCTGCGCGGAAACCTCGCCCCCGACGGCGCCGTGATCAAACCCGCCGCCGCCTCGCCCGAACTGCTCCGGCACCGCGGCCGGGCCGTCGTCTTCGACGGCATCGAGGACGTCCACGCCCGGCTCGACTCACCCGGCCTCGACGTGGACGAGACGTCCGTGCTGGTGCTGCGCGGCTGCGGGCCCAGGGGCTACCCGGGCATGCCGGAGGTCGGCAACCTGCCGCTGCCCGCCAGACTGCTGGCCAAGGGGGTGCGCGACATGGTGCGGATCAGCGACGCGCGGATGAGCGGCACCGCCTACGGCACGGTCGTCCTGCACGTCGCGCCGGAGGCCGCCGCGGGCGGGCCGCTGGCCCGGGTGCGCAGCGGTGACCCCATCGTGCTCGACGTGGCCGCCCGCCGCCTCGACGTGGACCTGCCCGCCGGTGAGCTGGCCGCCCGCGAGCCGGTCATGACCGGCCACGCCCGCCCCGTACGCGGCTGGGAACGCCTCTACGTCGACCACGTCACCCAGGCCGACCGGGGAGCCGACCTCGACTTCCTCACCGGGTCGAGCGGCGCGGGCGTGGGCCGCGACTCCCACTGACGGCTGAAGAGTCACTCCGCCGTGCGCGGAATCGTCCCAGCCGGGTACGGGGTTACGGCAGCATGTGATCGGTTTTCGACGGTACGAGGAGGAAGACGTGGGCGGCGACATCACCCGGAGCCACGAGTGGACGGCTCTGGCCAAGCACCACGAGGAGCTGGCGGGCAGGCACCTTCGGGAGCTGTTCGCCGAGGACCCCGGCCGCGCCGGGCGGATGACGCTGACCGCCGGTGACCTGCTCCTCGACTACTCCAAGCACCGGGTGACGTCCGAGACCGTCGACCTGCTGGTGGCGCTGGCCGAGCGGGCCGGGCTGCGCGAGCGCGTCGAGGCCATGTTCCGCGGCGACCACATCAACGTCAGCGAGGACCGGGCGGTGCTGCACGTGGCGCTGCGCACGCCGCCCGGCGCGGCGCTCGTCGTCGACGGCCAGGACGTGACCGCCGACGTGCACGAGGTGCTCGGCAGGATGAGCGCCTTCGCCGACCGGGTCCGCTCCCGCGAGTGGCGCGGCGCCACCGGGCAGCCGATCACGACGGTGGTCAACATCGGCATCGGCGGCTCCGACCTGGGCCCCGCCATGGCCTACGAGGCGCTGCGCGACTACGCCGACGCGGGCGTCCAGGCCAGGTTCGTCTCCAACATCGACCCGGCCGACATCACCGGCAACCTCGCCGGGCTCGACCCCGCGACCACGTTGTTCGTGATCAGCTCCAAGACGTTCACCACGCTCGAGACCCTCACCAACGCCAAGGTCGCCCGCGACTGGCTGGTCGGCGCGCTCGGTGAGGACGCCGTCGCCCGGCACTTCGTGGCCGTCTCCACCAACGCCGCCAAGGTCGCCGAGTTCGGCATCGACACCGCGAACATGTTCGGCTTCTGGGACTGGGTGGGCGGGCGCTACTCCTACGACGGCGCGATCGGCCTGTCGCTGATGCTCGCCATCGGGCCCGAGCGGTTCCGCGAGATGCTGGCCGGGTTCCACGTCATCGACGAGCACTTCCGGAGCGCGCCCTTCGCGGCCAACATGCCCGTGCTGCTCGGGCTGCTCGGCATCTGGTACTCCAACTTCTTCGGCGCCGAGACCAGGGCCGTCCTGCCCTACAGCCAGCGGCTGCACCGCTTCCCGGCCTACCTGCAGCAGCTGACCATGGAGTCCAACGGCAAGTCGGTGGGCGCCGACGGCGAGCCCGTCACCGCCGCCACCGGCGAGATCTTCTGGGGCGAGCCCGGCACCAACGGCCAGCACGCCTTCTACCAACTGCTGCACCAGGGCACCCGCCTGGTGCCGGCCGACTTCATCGGCTTCGCCGAGCCGTTCGAGGACCGCGAGGGCATGCACGACCTGCTCAACGCCAACCTGTTCGCGCAGACCTCGGCGCTCGCGTTCGGCAGGACCGCCGAGGAGATCGCCGGCGAGGGCACGCCGGCCGGGCTCGTCCCGCACAAGGTGATGCCGGGCAACCGGCCCACCTCGACGATCCTGGCGCCCAAGCTCACCCCCTTCACACTGGGCCAGCTCGTCGCGCTCTACGAGCACATCGTGTTCGTCGAGGGCACCGTCTGGGGCATCGACTCCTTCGACCAGTGGGGCGTCGAGCTGGGCAAGAAGATGGCGCTCGACCTGGCGCCCGCGCTCACCTCCGAGGAGCCGCCGGTCACCTTCCCTGATCCGTCCACCGAGCGGCTCGTGCGCGCCTACCGGGAGCTGCGCGGCCGGCGTCCCTGACCGCCCCGGGGCGTGCCCGCGTTGACGGCCGGGGCCCGGCCGTCCGACGATCTCAGGCATGCCCCTCATCCCGGTACCCGGCCGCGACCACACCTGGGCGGCGCTCACCCCGGCCACCGCGTACGTCTTCAGCGTCGAGACGGTCCCGGCGACGGCCGACGCCGGGACCGGCGTGGAGATCGACATCGGCCCGGACGACGGGCCGGGAGCGGAGCCGCGTGCCGCGACGGGCGGAGAGAGCCGCGTCGTCCAGCGCTACTGGGGCCCGCGCCCACCCGTCGCGGCGCTCGGCCAGCTCACCGACCCGTTGCCGGGCGGGATCCCCACCGGCTTCCTCGACCCCGCCGACGCCGGCGAGCTGCTGCCCGTCGACGGCGGCCGCCGCTGGGGCGTGCCGTCGCTGCAGGCCGTCCACCCGGGCGGGGTGCGCTCGGTCGAGCTCGGCTTCGAGCAGGCCGTCCACGGCGAGAACGAGCTCGGCCTCGTGCTGCGCGACCACGTCTGCGGCCTGCGCGTCGGCCTGCACTTCCGCGTCTTCGACGACTGCGACGTCATCGAGCGCTGGGTGACCCTGACCAACGAGTCGGCCGAGCCGGTGCGGCTGCTGCGGGCCGACTCCGGGAGCTGGGTCATCCCCGAGCAGGCCGGGTTCCGCTACACCGGCGTGGCGGGCGGGTGGGGGAGCGAGACCCACGTGCACCACGGCGAGCTGCCGCCCGGCGAGACGACGTTCACCAGCCGGACCGGCACCACCTCCCACAAGGCCAACCCGTGGATCATGATCGGTGACGCCACCGAGACCAGCGGCCGGGTCTGGAGCGTGGCGCTGGCCTGGAGCGGCTCGTGGCGACTCACCACCCAGCGGCGGCCCGAAGGCGACGTGGCGGTCAGCGCCGGGTTCGGCCACGAGGGCCTGTCCTGGCCGCTCGCCCCCGGCGCCACCCTGAGCACCCCGCCCGCGCTCGGCCTGCACACCGACGGCGGCCACGGCGCGGCCAGCCGGGCCTGGCACGACCACGCCCGCCGGCATGTGCTGCCCACTCCGGACGAGGAACGGCCCGTGCTCTACAACTCGTGGGAGGCCACCTGGTTCGACGTCACCGAGGAGGGCCAGCTCGACCTCGCCCGCAGGGCCGCCGGCCTGGGCGTGGAGCTGTTCGTCGTGGACGACGGCTGGTTCGGCCGGCGCACCGGCGACACTCGTGGCCTCGGCGACTGGTGGCCGAACCCCGACCGCTTCCCGCGCGGCCTGGGCGCGCTCTTCGCCGGGGTCCGCGAGCTAGGCATGCTGCCCGGCCTCTGGGTCGAGCCCGAGATGGTCAACCCCGACAGCGACCTCTACCGCGAGCGTCCCGACTGGGTGCTGCACTATCCCGGACGCCGCCGCGACACCATGCGCAACCAGCTCGTGCTCAACTTCGCCCGTGACGACGTGCGCGCCTGGGCGCTCGGCTGGCTCGACGGCCTGGTCGGCGAGCACGACCTGGCCTATCTCAAGTGGGACATGAACCGCAGCTTCAGCCAGGCCGGCTGGGCCGAGGGCGGCGACCTGCTCTGGATCGAGCACACCAGAGGCGTCTACGCGATCATGGACGAGCTGCGCCGGCGGCATCCCCGGCTCAGGATCGAGTCGTGCTCCGGCGGCGGCGGGCGGATCGACTTCGGCGTGCTGCGGCGTACGGACCAGGTGTGGACCTCCGACAACACCGACGCCCGCGACCGGCAGCCGATCCAGCAGGGCTTCTCCTACCTCTACCCGGCGAGCGCCATGTCCTGCTGGGTGACCGACAGCCCCAACCCGATCACCGGTCGCGCGGTGCCGCTGCGCTACCGGTTCCACGTCGCCATGGCCGGCACGCTCGGCATCGGCGGCGACCTGACCCGGTGGAGCGACGAGGAGTTGGAGGAGGCGCGGCGGCTGGTCGCCGACTACAAGGCGGTGCGGCCGGTCATCCAGCACGGCGTCCTGCACCGGCTGGCCGGCACGCCCGGCAGCACCGCCTCGGCCGTGCAGTACACCCTCGGTGACCGGGTCGTCGTGCTCGCCTACAACCCGTACACGCTGGACCGGCGGCCGCCCCGGCGGCTGCGGCTGGCCGGCCTCGACCCCGACGCCGTCTACCGGGACTCCCATGGCGTCGACCGGCACGGCGCCACCCTCATGCACCACGGCCTGGTCCTGCCGACCTGGCGGCACGCGGGCGCCGACTACCGCAGCGAGATGGTGGTGCTGCGACGGACATAGGGCTTCGGCCCGCCCGCGCGCCGTAGGGTAGGGCGTCATGACCTCTGTGACGCAGATCGTGGCCTTCGGCGGAGTGGTGATGCTCGGGGCGATGTCTCCCGGGCCCGACTTCGCGGTCGTCGTCCGCCGCTCCGCGGTCTCCGGTCGCGGCCACGGCATGGCGGCCGCGGCGGGCATCTCCCTCGGGGTGTCCGCCTGGGTGGCGGCCGCGGCGACGGGCATCGCGGCCCTGCTGGCGGCCTCGGCGGTGGCCTTCACCGTGGTCAAGGTGGTCGGCGCCGCCTACCTGCTGTTCCTCGGCGTCAAGGCGCTGCGGGCGGCCCTGCGCTCGGGCGGCGAGCTGAGCCTGGACGTGCCGGATCCGGGTGGCCGGAGCTCGTGGGCGGCGTTCGCCGAAGGGCTGCTGACGAACGTGCTCAACCCCAAGGCGGCGCTGTTCTTCGTAGCCCTGGTGCCGCAGTTCGTCGCCTCTGACGCCGCGCTGGGCGACGCGCTGGTGCTGTCGGTCATCGCGCTCGCGGGGACCGTGGCGTGGTTCATGGTGGTGGCCAACATCGTGGGGGCGTTGCGCAAGGTGTTCGCCAGGCCGGCCGTACGCCGGAGCATCGACGGTCTGACCGGCGCCGCCCTCATCGGGCTCGGCGTCAACCTGGCGGCCGCCGGTCGTCCCTAGCGCGTGCCCGTGGAATGTCAGGCGATCGTGACGCCGAGAAGGTGGCCGAGCCCGTAGGTGACGGTCGCCGCGCCGACGCCCAGCCCCAGCTGCCGCAGGCCGCCCAGCCACCACGGCCGGGCGGTCAGCCGGGCGACCACCGCCCCGAACCCGAACAACGCCAGCACGCTCAGCACCACCGCCACCCCCAGCCCCGACGCCCCGAACAGGAACGGCACCAGCGGCACCAGTGCCCCGGCGGAGAACGCGCCGAAGGACGAGGCGGCGGCCAGGTAGGGCGACGGCAGGTCGTCCGGGTCGACGCCCAGCTCCTCGCGTACGTGCACGCGCAACGCCTGCTCCGGGTCGGCCGACAGCCCGGCGGCCACCTGCTCGGCCAGCTCGGCGTCCAGGCCGCGGGACCGGTACAGCGCGGCCAGCTCCGCCTGCTCTCCGTCGGGGTCGCGGGCCAGCTCGCGGCGCTCCACGGCGATCTCCGCGCGCATCAGCTCCGTCTGCGACTTCACCGACGTGTATTCGCCCGCCGCCATCGAGAACGCCCCGGCGGCCAGGCCCGCGAACCCCGCCAGCACTGCCGCCTGGCCCGCGCCCGCCGCGCCCACCACTCCGGCGATCAACGCGAAGTTTGAGACGAGTCCGTCCATCGCGCCGAACACCGCCGGCCGCAACCACCCTCCGGACACGTCCCGGTGGGTGTGATGCCGCTCCGGGGAGTGCGGCTGGGCGAGCTCGATGGTCATGAAAACTTTCCCCTCCTGATCACAACTCGTATGAAAATTTAGACATATTTCCGTACGTGTCGCAACGAAGGAGAGGCTTGCCTGACCTGCGCTTTCATTGGTTTGGTGACAGTATGTCGTGAAAATCCGGGCGGATGACGAAGGAGGTCAGCCGCCTCTGATCAGCTGATCGCCACCCTCCGGGACCGCCGCGAGAGGGTGCGCGCCACCGCCCGGAGGTGACCGGAATCACCCCCGGCTCGGCCGGACGCCTCAGGCGTGGACGGGGACGGCACCCTCCTCGCGAGGAGTCTCCGCCCCGGCGGCCGGGCCCACGCCGCGGATCAGCGCCGAGCAGTCGCCGATCGCGCCCGCCAGCAGCTCACGGAGCAGCCTGTCCGGATCGGGGATGCACGCCTGCACGATCCCGACCACCGAGAGCTGGACCGCGTTGGGCGCGGCGTAGCGGCGGAAGCCCTTCTCGGTGATGCGCGCCGCCCGGCTGAACCGCCTCGCCTGCTCGGCCGCCTGCGGCACCTGGGCCATCGCCTCCCTGCTGCGCTCGCTCATCCGCCCTGACGGCGCGCCGTCGAGCCTGGCCAGCATCTCCTCGGCGGCCAGCACCGACACCGCCAGGGCGAGCTGGCGCTCGGCCGCCGCCACCGGCAGCGCGGTCGTCGCGCAGCGCAACGCGAGCCGCGCGTCCACGCGAAGGTCGTCACCGGCCAGGCCGATGATCGACGGGACGAGGTCGACGAGCTCGGCGCGACTCTTGTCGCCGACATTGTCGTTGACCAGGCGGGCGAGAGCGGCCAGCAGCGGGTGCGTGCAGGCCGGGTGATCGCTCCACCGTTCTCCGGCTAGGTAGGACGCCAGCTCCATGAAGCAGGCACCACGTTTCGGGTTTCGATGCCTACCTCGGGACAGAACCGGCATGTGATCTAGGTTGTTGTCCACGGGTGCTCCACTTCCACGGATCGCCGTCCTTCCAGTCTGCGCCGTCGGCCGCGCGGACGCCAGTGATGGGTCCGGCACCGGGTGAAACCTCCGGCCTGGACCGCGGCACGGCGGGTGCGACAACGCGGGCGGAACGTTGATCAAAAGGTGACGCGACGGCGGACGGCCCCGTGCTAGGTTGCCGACGACTTTCCCGACGTGAGCACCGCGGGGCGCATCGGAGATCTCCGCCGCGGGCTCCTCACTCTTATGGGGGCCGATGGTGAGGAAGGCGCTACTGCTCGTGGTCGCGGCGACGCTGTGCTGGGCGCTGCCCGCCTCGGGCGCGCTCGCCGCCGCCCAGGACACGGGTCAGGCCGCGAGCCAGGCCGACGGGCGGGTGGCCTTCATCGGAGTGCCCGGCCTGCACTGGGACGACCTCGACCCGGCGATCACCCCGCACCTGTGGCGGCTGGCCGGGCAGAGCGGGCTCGGCTCGGTCTCGGTCAAGACCCTGGGCACCGTCACCTGTCCTCACGACGGCTGGCTGACCGTCTCGGCCGGGGTGCGGTCCGCCGTCGGCCACGGCTGCGGCCTGCCGCCCGAGCCCGCCCCACAGGGCACGGGCGCGACGGTTCCCGGCTTCGCCGACCTGCTCGGCGAGCGCGACGGCACCTACGCCGGCACCCTCGGCGAGGCCGTGCACGCGGCCGGCCAATGCACCGCCGCGGTCGGCCGGGGCGCCGCCCTGGCGCTGGCCGACCGCAAGGGCTCCGTCGACCTCTACGCCGCCGACCCGGCCGGCCTGACCGACTGGTCACGCTGCAAGGTCGTCGCCGTCGACGTGGACGAGCTGATCAGCCCCTACCTGACCGACGGCCGGCTGCCCAAGGAGCCCGACGCCCTCGGCCCCGCCCGCCGCGAGCAGGCGGTGCGCGCCGCCGACGCCGAGGTCGGGGCGGCCCTCGCCAGGATCCCCGCCGACGCCGAGGTGGTGCTCGCCGGGATCGGCGACCACGGCTCGGTGCCGCATCTGCGGGTCGTCATGTGGAAGCGGCCCGGAGCGGCCGGAGCGTTCGTCGGCACCACGTCCACGCGGCGCGAGGACATCGTGATCCTGCCCGACATCGCGCCCACCGTGCTGACCGCGGCCGGCGTCGCCATCCCGCCGACCGTCATCGGCTCGCCGTGGGCGCTCGGCCGCACCGCCGGTCTCGACGAGGCCGCCGCCGACCTGCGCAGGGCCGACCTGGCCGGCACGACCGTACGGCTGACCACCGGCGTGTTCTTCACCGCGTTCGCCATCAGCCAGGTCGTGTTCTACGTGATCGCCTACCTCCTGCTGGCGCGGCGCAGGCGGCCGATGGCCGTCGGAGTGGTCGCGCTCGGGCTCGCCTCCGTCCCCGTCTCGACGTACCTGGTCAACCTGCTGCCCTGGGCGCGGGGCGACCAGCCCGCGGTGGCGCTGGTCGGCGGGGTGGTCGGCCTGGCCGGGCTCATCCTGCTGGTGGCGATGGCCGGGCCGTGGCGGCGCCACCCGCTGGGGCCGCCCGCCGTGGTCGCCGGGGTCACCGCCGCCGTCCTGGTCGGCGACCTGCTCACCGGCACGCCCCTGCAGTTCAACAGCCTGATGGGCTACACCGCCGTGGTCGGCGGGCGCTACCACGGGCTGGCCAACATCCCGTTCGCGCTGCTGGCCACGGCCGTGCTCATGGTGACCGCGGTCGCCGCCGACCACCTGGTGCGCGCCGGGCGGCGTCGGCTCGCGGTGACGATCGTCGCGACGCTGGGCGTGGCGGCCATGCTGCTGGCCGGCTGGCCGGGCATCGGCAGCGACTTCGGCGGCGTGATCGCGTTCGTCCCGGGCATCGCCGTGACCGCGCTGCTCGTGGCGGGCAAGCGGGTCTCACCGGCGAAGCTCGCCGGGTTCTGCGTGCTGGGCGGCCTGGCCGTGTCGGTCATCGCGGTGCTCGACCACCTGCGCCCGCCCGCCTCCCAGACGCACCTGGGCCGGTTCGTCGGGCAGGTGATCGAAGGGACGTTCCTGCCCATGATCGGCCGCAAGCTCGGCGCCATGCTCAACACCATGCTCTCGCCCAACCTGATGCCGATCGTGATCGTCGGCCTGGCGTTCCTGGTCTTCGCGCTGCTGCGGCCCGGGCAGGCCAGCGCGGGCCTGCTGCCCCAGGCGTTCGCTCGGGCCCCGATGCTGCGCGCCGGTCTCATCGGGGCGCTGGTCAGCGGCGTGGTCGGGATGCTGGTCAACGACTCCGGCACGGCCGTCCTGTCGATGGTCGTGGCGCTGGCCGTGCCTCTGGTCCTCTACGCCGGGCTGCGGCTGCCGGAGCAGACGCAGCCGCTCGGCGGCGAGCCGGCCGGGCCGGGTGAGCCCGGTGAGCCCGGCAGGTCCGGTGAGCCCGGCAGGTCCGGTGAGCCCGGCAGGTCCGGTGAACCGGCGCCGCTGGCCGATCCCGTGCCGGGCAAGGCCTGACCGCGGCCCGATCAGAGTCTGAAATTTTCCTTTAGTTCATCGCCAAGTCTTGAAAACAATAGCCACGGGCGATTGAGTTCGGTCGTGCAGACCCTCCGTTACGCGGCCGTGGCCGCCGCGCTCGTCTTAGGCGTCGCGGCGCCCGCGTCGGCCGATCCGCAGCCCCCCGCAGAGGACGCGCTCACCGCGTCGTCCTACCCGCCCCCCTCGACCCTGCTCGCCGCCGCCTCCGGTGAGCGGCTGGAGACGGACCGGAAGACCCGGCCCGTCGCCCCCGGCATCTCGCTCACCTCGTTCGACCGCTACGACGCGCTCGGCTGGCTCCGCGCCGACGCGCTCACCGCCGACCTCGGCAGCGCCAAGGCCGACTACGTCTATTCGGGCGAGGTGTCGAAGACCGAGCCGCTGTCCGGCCCGGCCAACCGCGCTCGCGCCGTCGCCGCCGTCAACGGCGACTTCTTCGACATCAACAACTCCGGCGCCGCCCAGGGCATCGGCGTCCAGAACGGCTCGCTCGTCCAGTCGCCCATCGCCGGACACGAGAACGCCGTCGCGATCACCGGCGACGGCGTGGGCCGGGTGCTGAAGATGTACTTCGAGGGCACCGCCACCCCCGCCGGCGGCTCCCCGATCACGCTCACCCAGTTCAACCAGCTCGTCCAGGCGGGCGGGGCCGGCCTGTTCACACCGCTGTGGGGCTCCTACTCGCGGGCCCGCGCCGTCGAGGGCGCCACCGCCGTCACCGAGGTCGAGCTGGTGGACGGGGTCGTCACCGAGGTACGCCAGGCCGCCGGCAGCGGCCCGATCCCCGCCGGCACCACGATCCTGCTCGGCCGCGACGCCGGTGCCGCCGCCCTGGCCGCGCTCAAGACCGGCGACCGCGTCGACGTGACGTACCGGCCGAAGGCGTCAGACGGCGGCGCCGTCAAGGCGGCGGTGGGCGGCAACTACGTCCTGGTCAAGGACGGCGTGGTGCAGAAATCGGCCGACCCGGCCGCGCATCCGCGCACCGCGGTCGGCTTCTCCGCCGACGGCCGGACGATGCACCTGCTGACCGTGGACGGCCGCCAGGCCGACAGCCGCGGCGTCACGCTCGACGAGCTGGCCGAGCTGATGGCCGAGCTGGGCGCCGCCAACGCGCTCAACCTCGACGGCGGCGGCTCCTCGACCCTGCTCGCCCGCGAGCCCGGCTCCGCCGAGGCGCAGGTCGAGAACAGCCCGTCCGATGGCGGCGAGCGGCACGTCCCCAACGGCCTGGCCCTGTACGCGCCCGAGGGCAGCGGCAAGCTGAAGGGCTTCTGGCTGGAGACCGCCACCGACCCCGCCCGCGCGCCCGGCGCCTCGCCCGTCGCGGGCGGCCGCCCCGACCGCGTCTTCCCTGGCCTCACCAGGCGGCTGACCGCCGCCGGATACGACGAGACGTACGGCCCCGCCGCCGGAACGCCGTCCTGGAACGCCGCGCCGATCGCGCACGGCGTGATCCGCGACGGGCGGTTCCACGCCCTGGTGCCCGGCCAGACGACCGTCACCGCCTCCCGAGGCGACGCCAAGGGCGCCCTGGAGCTCACCGTGCTCCAGCCCCTGCGACGCCTCGGCATGACCGCCGACCGGGTCGGCCTGCCCGGAGCCTCCGGCACCGCCACGTTCGGCGTGGTCGGCTACGACCGCAACGGCAACTCCGCGCCCATCGAGCCCGGCGACCTGACCCTGTCCTACGACCGCGACCTGTTCGAGGTGACGCCGTCGGAGCACGGCTACTTCACCGTGAAGGCCAAGCGGGACACCGGCTCGGGCCTGATCACCGCCAAGGTGGGCAAGGTGAGCGCCGCCGTGCCCGTCACCGTGGGCTTCGAGGACAGACCGGTGGCCGACTTCGAGGACGCCGGCTCCTGGGCCTTCGCCGCGGCCCGGGCCACCGGCTCGCTGTCGGCGGCGCCGGGACAGAGCGGGGGCGGGCTCAAACTGGCCTACGACTTCACCCAGTCCACGGCGACGCGGGCCGCCTACGCCAGCCCGCCCCGGCAACTGGAGATCCCGGGCCAGCCGCAGGCGTTCGGGATGTGGATCCACTCCACCGGCAAGGGGGAGTGGCCCAGCCTGGAGTTCTACGACGCGCTCGGCCAGTCGCAGATCCTGCGCGGCCCCTACATGACGTGGACCGGCTGGAAGTTCGTCGAGTTCGCCGTGCCGGCGGGCGTCGAGCACCCGCTCCGGCTGCGCCGCTTCTACGTGGCCGAGACGAAGGCCGACCAGAGGTACACCAACGAGATCCTGATCGACGGGCTGGTGGCCAAGGTGCCGCCGTCGGTCGAGACGCCGGCCGTGGCCAAGGTGGCCGATCCGGTGGTCCGGCCGGAGGTGGCCGGGATGCCGTGGCGGTTCGCGGTCATGTCGGACGCCCAGTTCGTCGCGCGCGACCCGGACAGCGACATCGTCCGCAACGCGCGCCGCACGCTGCGCGAGATCAAGGCCGCCGCGCCCGACTTCCTGCTGATCAACGGCGACCTGGTGGACGAGGCGTCGCCGGCGGACTTCGCGCTGGCCAAGAGGATCCTCGACGAGGAGCTGGGCGGGACACTGCCCTACCACTACGTGCCCGGCAACCACGAGGTGATGGGCGGCAGGATCGACGACTTCAAGGCCGTGTTCGGTGACACGTACCGGACCTTCGACCACAAGGGCACCCGGTTCGTCACGCTGGACACCTCGCGGCTCAATCTGCGCGGCGGCGGCTACGAACAGGTCGCGCTGCTGCGCTCGCAACTCGACGCGGCGGCCCGTGACGCGTCGGTTGGCTCGGTGGCGGTGGTCTTCCACGTGCCGCCGCGCGACCCCACGCCCGGCAAGGGCAGTCAGCTGGGCGACCGCAAGGAGGCCGCGCTGGTCGAGGGCTGGCTGGCCGACTTCCAGCGGACGACCGGCAAGGGCGCCGCGTTCATCGGGGCGCACGTCGGCACCTTCCACGCGGCGCGGGTCGACGCGGTGCCGTACGTCATCAACGGCAACTCGGGCAAGAACCCGGCCACGCCCGCGGACGACGGCGGGTTCACCGGCTGGTCGTTGTGGGGCGTGGACCCGGTGAGCGCCCGGGAGGCCGAGCACGTCCGGCGCAACTGGTTCGTGGACGCGCCCACCTGGATCGGCGCCCAGATCCGCCCGCACGTGGACGAGCTGACGCTGACGGCGCCGGCCTCGCTCCCCGTGGGCGGCACCGCCTCGGTCACGGCGACGGTGCGGCAGGGCGCCCGGACGGTGCCCGCCGCCCATCCCGTGTCCGTGCGGTGGTCCGGCTCGGCCGGCCTGCACGTCGGCTCGCGTTCGTCGGCCGGGAGCCGGCACGTCGCCGTCCTCGACCCGGACACCGGCACGCTCACCGCGCTGCGCGCGGGCCAGGTCACGGTCACCGTGACGGTCAGCGGCGTGGAGCGCGAGGCGGTGATCGCGGTGGCGGCCAAGGCCGCCGCCTGACCTGACGGCGATCCCATCGCCGGTGACGGGTGATCCAGACGCGCACGCGGGTAGGGGCGGGCGAGATCCGGCCGGAGAAGGGAGAGCACGCGTGGGTACGGGGGCGCTGTTGCGGGAGGCGCTGCGGGCCGAGCTGCCCGCCGCCGAGAGGCTGAGGCGGGAGCTGCACGCGCAGCCGTGCCTGTCAGGGCAGGAGGGGCCCAGCCTCAAGCTGGTGCTCGACGCCCTGACGGGCGGGCTCGTCGAGTACGTGGCCGACACCGGCGCCGTCGTCAGGATCGGCGGGCCGGGACCGTCGGTGGGCGTGCGCGGCGAGCTGGACGCGCTGCCCATCGCCGAACGCACCAGCGTCACCTGGGCCTCGGCGAACGGCGCCATGCACGCCTGCGGGCACGACGTGCACCTGGCCGCCGTCGTCGCGCTGGCCCGCGCGGTGGACAAGGTCCGGGCCGCCGGGGAGTCCTGGCCCGGATCGGGCGAGAACGGCGAGGCCTGGGGGCCGCGGAGATCCCCGGTGGCCGGTCCGGGACCGGCCACCGTGGCTCCGCTGCTCGTCGTGCTGCAGCCCCGGGAGGAGGGCTTCCCATCGGGCGCCTACGACGTGGTCGAGTCGGGAGTGCTCGACCGCCACCAGGTCCGCGCCATGATCGGCGCGCACGTGCAGCCCGTGCTGCCCGCTGGCATGGTGTCCTGCACGCCCGGCCCGGTCAACGCCTCGGCCGACGAGTTCGAGCTGACGATCAGGGGCTCGGCGGGGCACGCCGCCTACCCGCACCTCGCCCGCGACCCGGTCGTGGGCCTGGCCCAGGTCATCGCGGCCGCGCAGCAGCTCGTCAGCCGCGTCGCCGACCCGATGGTGCCGACCGTGGTCACGTTCGGCACCATCAACGCGGGGACGGCGCCGAACGTCATCCCGTCCAAGGCCACGGCACGGGGGACGTTGCGGGCGATGTCGGAGCGGTGGCGCTTCGAGCTGCACGACCGCTTCACCCAGCTGGTCGAGGACGTGGCGAGGGCGTACGGCTGCCACGCGGAGGTGCGGGTGCTGCCCGGCGAGCCGGTGCTCGCCAACGACGAGGACCTGGCCATGCAGGCGGGAGAGCTGCTGCGGCACAGCGGCAGGACCGTCACCGAGGAGCTGCGGTCGTGCGGAGCCGACGACTTCGCCTACTACGCGTCGGTCGCGCCGTCGCTGATGATGTTCGTCGGGGTGGACACGGTGTCGGGGCTGCACAGCGCGGAGTTCCTGCCCGGCCCGGGGGCCGTCGCGGACGTGGCCGAGGCGTTGCTGGCCGGCTATCTCACGGCGGCGGATCGTCAAGAACCCGGGGTATGACGTCCTCCAGCAGCCTGACCAGGGTCTCCTCCAGGAACTCGTGCACCTGGTGGCGGGTCAGCCGGCCGCGTTTCAGCCACTCGGCCGAGGTGGCCTCGGCCATCCCGCTGAAACGCCCTGCGCTTCGGCCGCCTGCTGGGAGAGACCCTCGCCGGACAGGCCGGCACCGCGACAGCGGGAGAGGCGGCCCCAGCCCTCCAGGAAGCACTCGGCGCACCGGACGGGGTGGACGCGGCGGTCGCCGCCTGGGAGCGGCGGCGCGACCGCGAGTGCCTGGAGACGTTCTACTGGACCGAGCGCACCGGCCGGGCCGAGCCCGTCGGGCCGCTGGACGTCGAGATGCGCCGCGCGCTGCGCGCCGACCCGGCCCTCATGCGGCGCTTCCTGGACGTCTACTCGCGCATCGTCCGGCCCGGGGAGGCGCTCACCACGCCCCGCCTGGCCGGCTGGACGCTGCGCGCGCTGCTGCGCCCCGGCACCGACCGGGCCGGCCTGCTCGCGTACGTCGCCAGGACGGCGCGCGAGCTGCGCCTGGAGCGGGCGACGCTCAGGTCACCACCCGGAACGTCTGATGCGTCATCGCGGGCGTCACCAGTGTCCTGACCACCTCCAGCTCCACCGGCGCCCGCCCGTCGCCGAACAGCGGCAGCCCCTCGCCGAGCAGCACGTGCGCCACGTGCAGCCGCAGCTCACCGACCAGCCCGGCGGCCAGCGCCTGCCGGCACACGTCCACGCCGCCGACCACCCACACGTCCCGGTCGCCGGCCGCCGCCCGCGCCCGCTCCACCGCGCTCGCCACTCCGTCGGTCACGAACGTGAACGTCGCCGGCGGCTTGACCAGCGGCTCGCGTCGCTGATGGGAGAGCACGAACACCGGCCACGGGAACGGCGGCGCCTCCCCCCACGGCTCCAGCCCCGCCCGGAACATGCCCATGCCCATCACGTAGGCGCCCGGCTCGCGGGCGAACTCGCCGGCGACCTCCAGGTCCGCCTCGGCCTCGCTGAAGATCCACTCGTGCAGCCGTCCCAGATCACCACCCGGTCCGGTGGCGAACCCGTCGACCGACACCGTCATGTTCAGCACGACGTCACCCATGTCGCTCCTCTCGTCGTCCGGTTGACCGTCCTGGTAGACCGCGAACGGGCGGAGAACTCATCGCTGACGTGAACCGGACGAGCCTTTAGGCTCTCCGGCGATGGAACGCGAACAATTCACCCCAGGTTCCGGCCGTCTCGACCCGCGAGCGGCCCTGTGCTCCGACGCCCCCGCCCTCGATCTGAACGGCACCTGGCGGTTCCGCCTGTCACCCACGGCCGGTATGTCCCCGGCCTTCGCCGAACCCGGCTACGACGACTCGGCCTGGCACGACCTGCCCGTGCCGTCGCACTGGCCGCTGCACGGGCACGGCGCCCCCGCCTACACGAACGTCTCCTATCCCTTCCCGCTCGACCCGCCGCGCGTGCCGGACGACAACCCGACCGGCGACTACCGGCGCGCCTTCGACCTGCCGCACGACTGGAGCGGCGGCCGGCTGCGCTTCGAGGGCGTCGACTCCTGCGCCAAGGTCTGGCTCAACGGCCACGAGCTGGGCTTCTCCACCGGCAGCCGGCTGCCCGTCGAGTTCGACGCGGGCCCCTACCTGGTGCCGGGACGCAACGTGCTGGCCGTGCGCGTCCACCAGTGGTCGGCCGCGAGCTACCTGGAAGACCAGGACATGTGGTGGCTGCCGGGCATCTTCCGCGACGTGACGCTGACCCGCTCGGCCGCCGACGTCTTCGTCCACGCCTCCTGCACCGGCGGCCGCGGCACGCTCTCCTTCGACGGCTCCGGCCGGCTGAGCGTCCCCGAGCTCGGCGTCGCCGACCTGCCGGCCGGCACCGAGATCACGCTCGACGTCGAGCCGTGGACCGCCGAGACGCCCCGCCTCTACGACGCGGTGGTGACCCTGCCCGACGAGTCCGTACGGCTGCGCGTCGGCTTCCGCACCGTCTCCATCGAGGACGGCGTCCTGCTGGCCAACGGGCGCCCCCTGCTGCTCAAGGGCGTCAACCGGCACGAGTTCCACCCCGAGCACGGCCGAGCGGTGCCGTACGAGACCATGCGCGAGGACGTGCTGCTGATGAAGCGGCACAACGTCAACGCCGTCAGGACCAGCCACTACCCGCCGCACCCCGCCTTCCTCGACCTCTGCGACGAGCTCGGCCTGTGGGTGATCGACGAGTGCGACCTGGAGACGCACGGCTTCGGCCAGGTCGACTGGCGCGGCAACCCCGCCGACGACCCCCGCTGGGCCGAGGCGTGCCTCGACCGGATGCGCCGCATGGTCGAACGGGACAAGAACCACCCCAGCGTGATCATGTGGTCACTCGGCAACGAGGCGGGCGTGGGCCGCAACCTCGCCGCCATGGCCGCCTGGACCCGAGAGCGCGACCCCTCGCGGCCGATCCACTACGAGGGCGACCCCTCCTGCGCCGACACCGACGTCTACTCGCGGATGTACGCCACGCACGCCGAGGTCGAGGCCATCGGGCGGGGCGCGGAGGAGCCGCTCGCCGACCCCGCCCTCGACGCGCGGCGCCGCGCGATGCCGTTCCTGCAGTGCGAGTACGCCCACGCCATGGGCAACGGGCCCGGCGGGCTGGCCGAGTACCAGGAGCTGTTCGAACGCCATCCGAGGCTGGCCGGCGGGTTCGTCTGGGAGTGGATCGACCACGGCCTGGCGCACCCGGTCCTGGAGTACGCCTACGGCGGCGACTACGGTGAGCCGCTGCACGACTCGAACTTCGTGGTCGACGGGCTGGTCCTGCCCGACCGGACACCGTCGCCCGGGCTGCTCGACCTCAAGAAGGTGTTCGAGCCGGTCCGGCTCGAGTTCACCGGCGACGCGGTGCGGATCGTCAACCGGTACGGCTTCCGCGACCTCTCGTCGCTGGCCTTTCTCGGCGTCGTCGAGGTGGACGGGGTGCCGGTCAGTGAGTTCACGCTCGACGTGCCGGCCACCGGAGGCGAGGCCCTCTTACCCGCCCTGCCCGGCGCAGACGGCAGTGAAGGACGCGACGGTGAGCGCTGGCTGACCGTTCGCGCCGTGCTGGCGGCCGACGAGCCGTGGGCCGGGGCTGGCCACGAGGTGGCCTGGGCCCAGTCCCGCCTGTCACCGCCCGTCCCCGCGCCGACGCCGGGCGGAGCGACCGGTCCCGCGAACCCGGTCCCGACCCCGGCCTCGGACACGGCAGTCGCCGGTCCCGCGAACCCGGTCTCGGACGTGGCGGCCTCCGGTCCGGGAAATCCGGTCCCGGCCTCGGTCGTGGGGGCGGGTGGGCCGGGCGTCGGCGTGGGGGAGGTGGTCGTCGGCGGCGGGCACTTCGACCCCGCCACCGGGCGGCTGGTGCGGTTGTTCGGCATGGAGGTCGAGGGGCCGCGGCTGGAGCTGTGGCGGGCGCCGATCGACAACGACCGCTACGGCGGGCTGGTACGGACCTGGCGGCGGCTCGGCCTGCACCGGCTCACCCACCGGGTGGACTCCGTGGAGACCGGCGACGGCCTGGTCGTGCGCACCAGGGTCGCGCCCGCCGCCACCGACCTCGGCCTGCGCGTCGACTACCGGTGGACCGAGGTGAACGACGGCCTCGGGCTGACCGTGGACCTTGTCCCCGAGGGGGAGTGGGCCGAGCCCGTGCCGAGGATCGGCGTCGTCATGGCGCTGCCCGCGTCCTTCGAACGGGTCACCTGGTTCGGACGGGGCCCCGGCGAGGCGTACCCCGACACCGGCCTGGCCGCGAGGGTGGGCAGGTGGTCCGCCACCGTCGAGGAACTGCAGACGCCGTACGTCTACCCCCAGGAGAACGGTCACCGGGCCGACGTCCGCTGGGCCGAGCTGACCGGCTCCGGACGGGGGCTCCGGGTCACCGGCGACCCGGTGTTCGGGCTGACCGCCCGGCGCTGGACCACGGCCGACCTCGAACGCGCCCGCCACCGCCCCGACCTCGCTCCGGGCGGGCGCGTACACGTCAACCTGGACCTCGCCCAGCAGGGCGTCGGGACCGCGAGCTGCGGCCCCGGCACCCTGCCCCGGTACGACCTCAGGCCGGCGGAGACGACCTTCCGCCTCAGCTTCAGGCCGGTCTGACCTCCCCGCCTGACCACTCGGCGGGACCGGCCGGGAACATCCCGGCCGGTCCCCCGATGGTCAGGCGGGGACGGCGAGGACCGTGCCCGCGCCGACGGTCAGGCCGCCTTCGCGGATCGCGAAGCCGAGCCCCGGCTCGACCGCGACGGCCTTGCCCAGCTCGACCGTCACCTCGACCGTGTCACCCGGCCGGGCGGGCCCGTCCAGGAGCAGCTGCCCCGGCACATCGGTGGTCCGCAGGTAGAACTGCGGCCGGTATCCCGGCGCGACCGGCCGCCGCCGCCCGCCCTCCTCCGGCGTGAGGAGGTGGAGCCGGGCGGTGAACGTCCGGTGAGCCCGCTGACTGCCCGGCGCGGCCAGCACCATGCCGCGCCGCACCTGCTCGCGGCGGACACCGCGCAGCAGGAGCGCGGCGTTGTCGCCGGCCTCGCCCCGCTCCATGGTCTTGCCGAACGTCTCCACCCCGGTCACCACCGCGGTGAACCCGTCGCCGAACCCGACGACCTCCACCTGGTCGCCGACGCGGACCGTGCCGCGTTCGACGGCCCCGGTGACGACCGTGCCCCGGCCGGTGACCGTGAGCACGTTCTCGACGGGCATCAGGAACGGCGCGTCCACGTACCGGACCGGCACGGGGATGCGCTCGTCGACCGCCCGCAGCAGGGCGTCGATCGACGCCGTCCACTCCGGGTCGCCCGCGAGGGCGCGCAGCCCGGACACCCGGACCATCGCGACGTCGTCGTAACCGTGCTCGGCGAGCAGCTCCTGCAGCTCCAGCTCGACCAGGTCGGTCAGCTCCGGGTCGGCGCCGTCGGCCTTGTTGACCGCGACGACCAGGTGCTCGACGCCGACCCGCCTGGCGAGCAGCACGTGCTCCCGGGTCTGCGGCATGATGCCGTCCTGCGCGGACACGACGAGGATGGCCCCGTCGAGCTGCGCCGCCCCCGTGATCATGTTCTTCACGTAGTCGGCGTGGCCCGGCATGTCCACGTGGGCGTAGTGCCGGCCGGCGGTCTCGTACTCGACGTGCGAGATGTTGATCGTGATGCCCCTGGAGTGCTCCTCCGGGGTGCGGTCGATCCGCTCGAACGGCGTGTAGCTCGCCTGCCCGCGCTCCGCGAGCACCTTCGTGATCGCGGCGGTCAGCGTGGTCTTGCCGTGGTCGACGTGGCCCATCGTGCCGATGTTGAGATGCGGCTTGTTGCGCGCGTAGGCCTGCTTGGCCATGATCTCTTTCCTTCGAAGCCTGGATCCGTGGTGACCCGTCAGGGTCGGCTACCTCCCCCCGCCGGGTCACACTCAGGACTTACGGGAAGAGGTCAGCGCTCCAGGCCGTCGAAGGCACGCTCGAACGCGCCCGCGGGTGCGGGCGCCGAGAGCTGAGCGTGCCGGAACATGATGACCATGATGTGGCTCTCAGCACCGGGTGGCAACGGATTATTCCGGCAATATGTGTGAATTGCCGACCGCAACGAGAGGACCAACGCGTGGCTGGAACAACGGGTCGCCGGCTCGCCGAGCTGATCGCCGAGTACGAGGTGCCGGGCGCGGCCCTCGCCTACCTGCATGACGGGCAGGTGCACGAGTTCGCCGCCGGGGTGCTCAACAGGGCCACCGGCGTGGAGGTCACCCCCGACTCCCTCTTCCAGATCGGCTCGGTCACCAAGGTGTGGACCGCCACCATGCTCATGCAACTGGCCGAGCGCGGCGGCCCTGGGCCGGACACCCCGGTGCTGGAGGTGCTGCCGGAGTTCAGGGTGGCCGACCCCGGCGTGACCAGGAGCGTCACGATCCGGCACCTGCTGACCCACACCAGCGGCATCGACGGCGACCTGTTCCTCGACACGGGACGCGGCGACGACTGCGTCAGCAGGTACGTCGAGGCCTGCGCCGACCTGGCGCAGAACCACCCCCTGGGCGTGACCCAGTCCTACTGCAACTCGGGCTACGTGATCGCCGGCCGCATCCTGGAACAGCTCGACGGCAAACGCTGGGACGACGTGTTACGCGAGCGGATCGTCGAGCCTCTCGGCCTCACCCACACCTGGACCCTGCCCGAGGACGTGCTGCGCTTCCGCTCGGCCACGGGCCACCTGGACGGCCAGCCCGCCCCCATCTGGGGTCTCATGCGCTCGGTCGGGCCCGCGGGGCTGATCTGCGCCCGGCCCGCCGACGTGGTCGCCTTCGCCCGGGCCCACCTCGACGGCGGCCTGCTGGACGATCCGCGCGCCCTGTGGGAGCCGCAGGTCGACATCCCCAACCCGTACACCCTCGGCCGGCACTGGGGCATCGGCTGGATCCTCGACGAGTGGGACGGCCACCGCGTCATCTCCCACGGCGGCAACACCATCGGCCAGCACGCCATGCTCTGGATCGTCCCCGGCACCGGCACGATCGCCTGCGTGACGGCCAACGGCGGCCACAGCGCCGCCTTCGCCCGCGCCCTGGTCACCGAGCTGTTCGCCGAGCTCGACGGCCTGACCGTGCCGCCCGCGCTCGGCCCGCCCGAGACGCCCGTCGAGGTCGACGCCGCCAGGTACGCGGGCCGTTACGAACGGGTCGGCACCCGCCTGACGTTCGCCGGGCGCGACGGCGGGCTCCGGCTGCGCCTGGAGAACACGGGCCCGCTCGCCGCGCTGAAGCCGCCACAGGAGGCCGACCTCGTCCCCGTGGACGAGACGACCTTCGTCGGACGCCTGCCCGGTGACCCCGCCTGGACCTCGGTCGTGTTCTACGAGCTGCCCGACGGCTCCCCGTACGTGCACCTGGGCGCCCGCGCCACGCCCAGAACCGGCTGAGCGCCGCGGGCGAGACCCGGGAGCAGCGCGGGAGGGCGGTCGGCTAGAGCGGGATCCACTCGGTGGACGTGGTGACCTCGTCGAGCACGGCCGGGATCGGCTCCACGCCGAGCCCCGGCCCCGACGGCACCGCCAGATGGCCGTCGGACAGCTCGAACGGCTCGGTGATGTCGGTCGCGTAGTAGCGGCGCGAGCCGGAGGTGTCGCCGGGCAGCGTGAAGCCGGGCAGCGCGGCGAGCGCCACGTTCGCGGCGCGGCCGAGCCCGGTCTCGAGCATGCCGCCGCACCAGACGGCGATCCCGTTGGCCCGGCACAGGTCGTGGATGCGGCGAGCCTCCAGGTATCCGCCGATGCGGCCCGGCTTGATGTTGATGATGGAGCAGGAGCCGAGCGCGATCGCGGCCGCCGCGTGCTCGGCCGACTCGATCGACTCGTCCAGGCAGATCGGCGTGCGCAGTTGCCCGGCCAGCCGGGCGTGCTGCACGAGGTCGTCGTTGGCCAGCGGCTGCTCGATCAGCAGCAGCCCGAACTCGTCCAGCCTGGCCAGGTGCCGCGCGTCCACCAGCGTGTAGGCGGCGTTGGCGTCGACCTGGAGCAGGATGTCGTCGCCGAACCGCTCGCGCACCGCCCGCACCGGCTCGACGTCCCAGCCCGGCTCGATCTTCAGCTTGATCCGTACGTAGCCCTCGTCCAGGTAGCCGCCGACGGCGTCGAGCAGCCGTGGGATCGAGTCCATGATGCCGACCGACACGCCGCACGGCACCCGGTCGCGCGCCGCGCCCAGGAAACGGCCGAACGACTCGCCGGCGGCACGGAGCTGCGCGTCCAGCACGGCCGTCTCCACCGCCGCCTTGGCCATGCGGTGGCCCTTGACCGGCTCCAGCGCGCGGCCCACGGCGTGGGCGTCGAGGTCACCCGGCAGCGCGGGGAGCAGGAAGCGCCGGATCACCTCGGCCGCGCCGTCCACGTACTCCGAGGAGTAGAGCGGCTCCGACATCGCCACGCACTCGCCCCAGCCCTCGGCCTCGGGTGTGACGACCCGGACCAGCAGCACGTCGCGCGCCGTCTCGGTGCCGAACGAGGTGCGGAACGGTGCCACCAGGGGCATCGCGATCCGGCGCAGCTCGACTCCAGTGATCTTCATGCGCTCTCCTGCGTAGTGGGAAGGACGTGTGCCCCTGCCCGCCGGTGTCACGGCCACCGTATGACACGGCGCGGCGGGCGGGATTCGTGCGGGGCCACCAAGACGGCGCCCCCGATTGGTCGCGCCCGACGGCCCGGTCAGGAACGGGGGCGCGGTGGACGCCGGGACGCCGCCAGGCCCGGCTCGCCGCGGCACGGGGCGATCCGGACACCGGACGGGGTCCCCGGGCTGAGGCGCACCGAGCGCAGCGGCACCGTCACCTCGGGCGTCGCGTGGCGGCCGGCCGGGAAGCACGCGGACAGGCGGGCCAGCACGGTTTCGACGGTGACGTCACCGTGCAGCGCGGTGCCGCCGTCGCGGCGGATCTCCAGCACGCACGGCACCGGCTGCCCGGCGAGCGCCAGCCCGCCCACCGTCGCGCCGGCCAGTGCGTCGAGGTCGCCGAGGGCCCACCCGTAGTGCCAGATGGCGGCCGCCACCACCGCCGCCGCCGGGTCGCCCGGCTCGGTGAGGACCAGGTCGAGCCCCTGGCAGAGCTCCTGCGCGATCCGCTCGGCGCCCCGGACGGCCCGCGTGCCGACGCGCAGGCCCGGCAGGTCGGGCATCGCCCCGCCCGCCTCGAAGATCAGCTTGATGCCGGTCCGGGCCCGGCCCGGACGGCTGTCACGCCATCCGCAGGCGACGACGTCCCTCGACTCGGCGACGCCCCAGCGGCCGATCCGCAACATGCGGCATGACTACCCGTTGACCACTTCGATCACACACGGTGACGATTATTTGACCAGGTGAAGAGCTGGATGATGAGCCGGCGGGCGCTGTTTCGTCGCTCTGCGTGTGTGAGGCGGAGCGCTCAGGGTAGCGCGTTGGCGTAAGCCTCGAAGGGGGAGACGTGGATATCAACATTGGCCAAGGCCTCACGGATGTCTGGCGGCAGATCGCCACGTTCGTCCCGAGGCTGATCGCCTTCATCGTCATACTCATCATCGGCTGGCTCATCGCCAAGGTGCTGGGCAAGATCGCCGAGAAGATCCTGGAGAAGGTGGGCTTCGAGCGGGCGGTGCAGCGCAGCGGCGTGAGCCGCGCGCTGGCACGCGGCAACTACACCGCCAGCGGCCTGGTCGGCAAAGTGGTCTTCTACGCCATTCTGCTGGTCACGCTGCAGATGGCCTTCAGCGTCTTCGGACCCAACCCGATCTCGGCGCTGCTGAACGCCGTGGTCGGCTGGCTACCGGCGGCGGTCGTGGCCATCATCATCGTGGTGATCGCCGGCGCCATCGCCAGCGCCGTCAAGGACGTCATCTCCGGCGCGCTGGGCGGCCTGTCCTACGGCTCCTTGCTCGGGACGGCCGCCGCGGTGTTCATCTGGGCGCTGGGCATCATCGCCGCCCTCAACCAGATCGGCGTGGCCACCACGGTCACGACGCCGGTGCTGATCACCGTGCTCGCCACGATCGGAGCCATCGCCGCGATCGGCATCGGCGGCGGCCTGGTGCGGCCCATGCAGCAGCGCTGGGAACGCTGGCTGGGCAACATGGAGGAGCAGCTCCCGCAGGCCAAGGCCCATGCCGAGGCCTATCAGAGAGGACGGGAGGACGCCCGGCGGATGGCGCCGGCCGGCGAACCGGCCGCACCCGTCCACGGAGAGCCGGGCGGAGCGGCCCCTCGTACCGAACCGGGGGGCACGACCGGCCGGGACCGCCCGGACTTCTGAACCGCCTGACAGTGACCGGGACCCACCGGTCCCGGTCCGGCTCAGGCGGGGGACTCGTCGGCGAGCAGGCCCAGCTCGCGTGCCAGCCAGCAGACCGCGGTCAGCCGTACGGTGGCGAGGTCGTCCTCGCCGCCGGGCGTCCAGCCCAGGTGCCGCAACTCGTCCGCGAACCCCAGCAGGTAGTCGCCCAGCGTCTCGCGGTCGAGCGGGATCGCGTCCCGGAGCGCCGCGGCATGCTGATCCACCGCAGCCACCAGACCGGGCTCGACGGCCATCCGGTCCAGGTGGGTGTGACCCACCGTGTCCATCACCCACCGCAAGGGCGCAGCCGCCCAGCCATCCTCAAACATCACCAAATAACCTTAATGTCCAATTAAAATGCTCGTCCACGCGGGATGAAGTACCACCCGCCGGACGAACGCCCCGACGCGACCCGCGCCCGGCCCTCAGCGGTCGAGAACATGCAGGGCACGCGGGGAGACGCTGAGCGCGACGGGACCCTCGGGGGCGCAGACGACGGTGTCCGCCAGCCGGGCTCCGAACAGGTCGGGCACGTAGACGGCCGGTTCCAGGCAGAGCACCATCCCGGGCTCCAGGACCGTGGCGTCGCCCGGCCGCAGCCACGGGCCCTCGTCGGGGCCCAGGCCGACGCCCCTGCCGGAGCGGTCCGAGGCGAAGGACCCGTAACCGCTGCCGTCCATCACGTCGGCGGCGGCGGCGGCCACCGCGGCGGCCGTGGCCCCCCTGCCCGCCGCCCGCAGGGCCGCGGCGTGCGCGGCGACCACCACCGAGTACATGGCCTCGTAGTCCTCCGGCGGCTCGGCGACCGCGAAGACCCGTCCCACCTCCGCGCAGTAGCCGTCCCACCGGCCGCAGAGCGAGACCAGCAGCGCGTCACCCGGGTTGATCACGCGCTCGCCCGGGACGTGATCCGCCCGCGCCGTGTGCTCGCCCGCCGCGACCCGGAGGGACAGCACCTCCTCGCAGCCCGTCTCCAGCGCCAGCATCCGCAGCCTGGCCGCCATCGCCCGCTCGGTCGCGCCGAACCAGGCCAGCTCCCGTACCTGCCCGAGAACCGCCTCCGCCGCCGCGGCCGCCCGCCCGACCGCCTCGATCTCCGAAGGCTCCTTGCGCAGCCGCAGTGGTGCCAGCGCCAGCGCGGCCGGCACCAGCTCGGCCTCGATCGCCAGGGCGAACAGCTCGCGGACCCGCATCTCCGGATCCACCCCGACCCGCCGCGCCTTCCCGGGGAGCAGCCGTCCCGGATCCGCGGTCTCGGCGAGCGCGTCCGGGGTGAGCACCAGGTACGGGCCGTCCCGCCCGCCCAGGAACCGGAAATCGGGAGACGGGCGCAGCACCAGCGCGTCGAGACCGGCCTCGGCCATGGCCGCCCGCGCGGCGGTCACCCGCGCCCCCGTCGTCATGTCAGCCGCTTCATGTCCATTGGATCATTCCAGACGTGTCATCTCAATCGCGTCATTTCGCCTCGTGCAGCCAGCAGGCGACCGGGCCGAAGCGGGGCTCCTCGTCCCGGCACACGTCCATGACGAGCGGGCAACGCGGGTGGAACCGGCACCCTCCCGGCGGGTTGGCCGGATCGGGCACGTCACCCGGCAGCTCGGCGGGCAGCACGCCCATCCCGTCGGGCCGGGGGATGGCCCCGAGCAGCGCCCGCGTGTACGGGTGCCGGGGGTTCGCCCACACCTCCGCCGTGTCGCCCACCTCGACGATCCTGCCGAGGTACATGACGGCGATCCGGTCGGCGATCAGCCGCACCACCGACAGGTCGTGGCTGATGAACAGCAGGCCGGCGCCCGCGTCCACCGCCAGGTCCCGCATCAGGGTGGCGACCTGCGCCTGGGCCGAGGCGTCCAGCGCGGAGATCGGCTCGTCCCCGATCAGCATCCGCGGCCTGGCCGCCAGCGCCCGGGCGATCGCGACGCGCTGCCGCTGCCCGCCGGAGAACTCGTGCGGATGCCGTCCGGCGAAGTCACGCGGCAGGCCCACCCGTTCCAGCAGGTCGGCGGGGGTGGCGGCGGTGTCGCGCGCGGTCCGCAGCCCGTCGGCGATCTGGTCGCCCACGCGACGGCGCGGATTCAGCGACGCGTACGGGTCCTGGAACACCATCTGGATGCCCGTCTCCCGCCTGCGGCGCAGCCCCAGCGGGGCGACCGGCCGGCCCTCGAAGGTGATGGAGCCCTCGGTGACCGGGTTCAGCCCGCAGGCCGCGCGGGCCAGCGTCGACTTGCCGCAGCCCGACTCGCCGACCAGGCCGACGACCTCGCCCGGGCTGACGGTCAGGCTCGCCCCCGCCACCGCCCGCACGACCGGGCGGCCGGGGGAGCGGTGCTCCACGACCAGGTCCCTGATATCCAGCGTCATGCGGTCTCTCCCGTCGGCGAATCAGGTGACGAGTCAGTCCGCGCGTCAGTCGGCTCGGGTGCCGAACCGGGCGGCTCGGGCGACGAGTCGGGCAGCGCGTCCAGCAGCGAGCGGGTGTAGGGGTGCGCGGGCTCGCGCAGCACCTGGCCGCGCGGCCCGGTCTCGACGACCAGGCCCTCCCGCATCACGCTCACCTCGTCGGCGATCGCCGACATCACGCCCAGGTCGTGGGTGACGAGCAGCACCGCCAGCCCGAGCTCGTCGCACAGGCCGCGCAGCAGCCGGAGCACGCCCGCCTGCACGGTCACGTCCAGCGCGGTCGTCGGCTCGTCGGCGATCAGCACCTTGGGTGAGCAGGCCAGCGCGATGGCGATCGCGACGCGCTGGCGCATGCCACCGGAGAACTGGTGCGGGAAGCGCCCGAACGCCTCATCGGCGCCCGGGATGCGCACCTTGCCGAGCAGCTCGACCGCCCTGGCCCTCGCCTCCGCCTTGTCCACGCCGAGGTGGTGGCGCATGTGCTCGGTCAGTTGCCTGCCGACCGTGAGCATCGGGTGCAGGCTGGTCGCCGGGTCCTGGAAGACCATGGCCACCTCGCCGCCGCGTACCCGGTTGAGCTCCTTGGGCGGCAGCGTCAGCAGGTCGCGGTCGCCGAGCGCGATGCGGCCGGTCGCCCGCGCGCCGTGCGGCAGCAGCCCGAGCACGGCCAGGCCGGTCATCGTCTTGCCCGACCCGCTCTCCCCGGCCAGGCCGTGCACCCGGCCCTCGGCCAGGGACAGGTCGACGCCGCGCAGGACCTCCCGGCCGCCGATCGACACCTTCAGCCCGCTGATGTCCAGCACGCTCCGCGAGGTCACAGTGCACGCTCCTTGATGGCACGGGCGGTACGCGGGTCCAGGGCGTCGCGCAGCGTGTCGCCGAGGAAGTTGAACGCCAGCACCACGGTCAGGATCGCCAGCCCCGGGAACGTCGCCACCCACCAGCTGTCGAACACCTCCACGCCGCCGGCCACCATCGCCCCCCACTCGGGGGACGGCGGCTTGGCGCCGAGGCCGAGGAACGACAGGCCCGACAGCAGCAGCAGCGCGGTGCCGATGTCCAGCGTGGCCAGGACCAGCACCGGGCCGGTCACGTTCGGCAGCACGTCGACGCGGAGCGAGCGCCAGGCGGAGAAGCCCAGCAGCCGCCCGCTCAGCACGAACTCGCGTTCCCGCACGCCGAGCACCAGCCCCCGGGTGACCCGGGCGTAGGACGGCCAGGCGACCACCAGCACGGCCAGCACCGCGTTGGTCAGGCTGGCGCCGAGGGCCGCGGCCACCACCATGGCCAGGATCACCGTGGGGAAGGCGAACACCAGGTCCGCCAGCCGCATGATCGACTCTCCCACCCATCTACCGAAATATCCGGCGCAGGCGCCGAGCAGGCCGCCGACCAGCACCGACATCACGACCAGCAGCAACGTCAGCGGGATCGACACCCGCGCGCCGTACAGAACCCGGCTGAGCACATCGCGGCCGAGCTGGTCGGTGCCGAACCAGTGCCCGGGGCCCGGCGCGGCCAGCCTCGGCAGCTCCTGGGCCAGCGGATCGTACGGCGCCAGCACCGGCGCGGCGACCGCGATGACCAGCCAGGCCGCCGCGACCACGATGCCGACCACGGCCAGCGGCTGCCGCCACGCCTCCGGGAGCCGTCCGAGCAGCCCCTTGCGATCCCGTCTCACTGCGACCTCACGCGGGGATCGATGACGCCGTACAGGACGTCCACGATCAGGTTGATGACCAGGTACACCACCCCCACGACCAGGCCGACGCCCATGACGGCGGGCAGGTCGAGGGTGGTGGCGCTCTTGTAGGCGTACTGGCCGATGCCCGGCCAGGCGAAGATCGCCTCGACCAGCACCGTCCCGGACAGCAGGCTGCCGAAGGCCAGGCCCGCCACCGTGATGATCGGCACCAGCGCCGAGCGCAGCACGTAGCGGAACAGGATCACCCGGCCCGGCAGCCCCTTGGCCCGGGCGGCGCGCACGTAGTCCTGGCCGAGCACCTCCAGCACCGCCGAGCGGGTGAACCGGGTGAGCAGGCCGATCGTGTAGAGCGCCAGCACCAGAGCGGGCGTGACCAGGTGACCGGCCGCCGAGACGAAGATGTCCCACCGGCCCGCCAGCAGCGCGTCGATCGTCTGCAGCCCGGTCACCGGCGGCGCGCCGCCGAGCGCCGGGTCGACGCGTCCGCTGCCCGGGGTGATCTGCAGCCGGTAGAAGAAGACGTAGAACGCCACCAGCGCCAGCCAGAACGTCGGCACCGAGATGCCGATCAGGCTCAGCACCCGCAGCGCGTGGTCGGCGAACCGGTCCCGGCGCAGCGCCGCCACCACGCCGAACGCCACGCCGAGGATCAGCGAGACGACGATCGCCGCCCCGGCCAGCTCCAGGGTCGCCGGCACGAACTCGGCCAGGTCCTCGCTGACCGGCCGGTGACTCTGCTGGCTGGTGCCCAGGTCGCCCTGGACGAGGCCCTGCAGGTAGAGCCCGTACTGCTGCCAGAGGGGCTTGTCCAGCCCGTGCTCGGCCCGCCACTGGGCGACGATGGCCGGGTCGCCCAGCGCTCGCTGGCCCAGGTTGGCCGCCACCGGGTCGCCGGGCACCAGGTTCGTCAGCACGAAGGTGACCAGCGTGATGCCCCAGGCCAGCAGGACGGCCGTGAGGATGCGCCGGATCAGGAACCGGGCGAGCGGGTGCGTCCCGCCGCGCCGCCGGCTGCGGGCCGTGGCGGGCGGGGGATCGCCGGACGGGCGCGGCGGGGAGGCCGCCGCGCCCGTGGCGTCGTCCATCTCGGACACGTCGCTGGTCCTACTTGGCGCCGAGGTCGGCGATGTCGACCGTCCACACCGGGTGGTACTCCACGTCCGTCACGGAGGCGGCCGTCACGATGTTCTGGCTCGGCTGGAGGAGCGGGATGAACGGGCCCGCGGCGTTGAGCTTGCGCTGCATGTCGGCGTAGGCCTCCTTGCGCGCGTCGTCGCCCACCGCGGCCGCCGCCTTCTCGGCGGACTCCTCGATCGTCTTGTCCGAACCGGCCTTCCAGCCGGCCCGCTCGCCGACCGTCTTGCCGGGCGTGAACACGAGGTAGTCGCTCGGGTCCGGGTAGTCCGGGCCCCAGTACCACAGGCCCATCTCCTCCTTGCCGTTGCGGTAGTTGTCCAGCGCGACGGTCACCGGCGCCGGCGCCAGGTCCACCGTGATGCCGACCTCCTTGAGGTTGGCCTGGACCCGCTCGGCCAGCGGCTGGAAGGACAGGCCGTTGACGGTGAGCTCGGACGGGAACTCCAGCTTGACCGTCGGGTTGGACAGCCCGCTGGCCGCCAGGGCCGCCTTCGCGCCCTCGACGTCACGCTTCGGCGCCTCGTCCGCGGGCAGCGCGCCGAGCAGCTGCGACGGGATCACGCCGGGCGCCTGCGTGGCGCCCTCGCCGGCCAGTTCCAGCAGACCGGCGTAGTCGACGCCCTTGCGCACCGCCTCGACGAACTTCGGGTTGGGCGTGGTCTTGCTGACGCCGGAGTTCTGGTTGGCCAGCAGGAAGATGACGTTGGCCGAGGCCGTCTTCTTGACCTGCAGGGTCGACGGCATGCCGGTGACCTGGTCGCCGGACAGGTTGAGCGCCACCTGGCTGTCGCCGCGCTGCACGTTCAGCTTCTGCGTGGCCGCCTCGACGTTGCGGATCACGACCTTGTCGTAGGCGGGCTTGGTCCCGTGGTACTTCGGGTTCGCCTTGAGCACGACCTGGCTGCTCACGTTGAACGACTCGATCGTGTACGGGCCGGAGCCCAGGGAGTTGGCGTTCAGGTACTGCTCGGCCTTGTCCTGCGCGTCCGCGGTCGCGCCGTTGGCCTGGGCGGCCTTACTGTTGAGGATGCCGAGCGCGGGGTTCGGCAGGATGTACGGCAGGGCCGGGTTCGGCGCCTTCGACGTCAGGGTGACCGTCGTGTCGTCGGTCTTGGCCACCTCGACGCCGTCGAGCAGGAACGACGGGGTGCCCTTCATGTCGCGCACCCGGGTGAGCGAGAAGACCACGTCGTCCGCCGTGATCGGCGAGCCGTCGGCGAACGTCGCGCCCTGCTTCAGCTTGAGCGTGACGACCTTGCCGTCCTCCGACAGCTCGTACGACTCGGCCAGCGCGGGCACCGGCTTGGTCACGTCGGCGCCTTCGAAGGTGAGCAAGGTCTCATAGGTGGCCTTGCCCACGATCAGGCCGGTGGGCTCGTACGTGCGGCCGGGGTCGGCCGTCTTGAGGTCGAAGGACGTGTCGATGACGAGCGTCTTCGCGCCGCTCTGGGCCGCGGGCGCCTGGGCGCCGCCGCTTCCGCAGGCGGCGAGGGCGAGTGCACCGGCGAGCAGCACAGCCGCTGTCTGCGAGCGGGTCGCCATGTGTGTCCTCCAGATGGACGATTGGTCGGTATATGCCGAGGATTGTGCGGCAGATCGTCCAGGCATTGTCTGGTCGGCAAGACGTATATAAATGGGCAAGGGGTATCAATGAGTGAAATTTCCAGAAATGCTGGCAGCGGTGGTGCTTCGTCTGGACGGATCGGCATCGGTCTCGAACTGGACGCCACCCATCTGAAGATCCTGGAGGTCCTGCGCGAGAACGGCAGGATCTCGGTGTCCGCGCTGGCCGAGCGGGTGGGCATCTCCCGGGCCAGTGCCTACACCCGGTTCGAGGCGCTGCGCGCGGACGGGGCGATCAAGCGGTTCACCGCCGAGATCGACCACGTCAGGACCGGTCTCGGCATCACCGCGCTGATCTTCGTGACCGTGCGGCAGCAGATGTGGAAGCAGTTCAGAGCCGAGCTGGCCAGGATGCCCGAGGTCGAGTACTGCGCGATCACCACCGGCCAGCACGACGCGATGATCCTGGTGCGGATGGCGGACGTGGCCGAGGTGCACGCCATGGTGACCGACCGGCTGGCCGGCATCCCGGCCGTGAAGGCGACGGAGACCGTGTTCATCCTGGACGAGGTGCTCAAGCGGCCGTACGTGCTGCCGAGTGACCGCGGCAAGCCGAGATCCGCCCGGCGCGGCGCGCAGGAGACCCAGGGCGACGTGCCCCTGGGCAAGATGCGCTTCGTCGGCGCAGCCGAGGGCCGCGCCGCCCTGCGGAAGGACGAGTGAGCGGTCCCTCGGTCGTCCGGCGGCGAACAGGCTAGCCGCGCGGGGCGACGGCCTCGGTGCACACGCTCACGTGCACCGTGTCGTCGCCCTCGAACCGGAACTCCTCCACCAGTCGCAGCCTGCCGTCGGCCTCGGTCTCGATGCGGCTGCTGCCCTGGCCCTCCGCCTTGCCGCCCGCCTTCAGCGCGTGCGCGTACGCGATCGAGACCACGTCACCGTCCCTGGTGCCGACGAAGCGCCCGTGGATGACGGTGTCGCCGGTGTAGCTGCCCCACACCACGCCGTCCGCCTCCTGGTACCTGAACTCGGTGGGCCGTTCCGGGTCCACCGCGCTCGCCGTCGAGCTCACCATCACGAATCTGCGGCCGTTGAGAAGGTTCACGGGGAGTCATGGTGCTGGTATTTCCCGATGGCGCGCACACGGCTGGACGAATGGCGCGGCCCGCGGACCTCGCCCGGACGATCCGTCCAGCCGTCCCGGCGCCATGCGACGGCTCCCGGCGCAGTCGTCGCTCGCCACGCCCTCGGAGGCGCTCCCGGACACGGGGCTCCGCGCTTCGCCGCTGTTTTACCCGCGTAGTGCCAACACTCCGGATGCGTACTGTGATAGTCAGGTGACGGTCAGTGTTCGCCCCCGGGTTTGGAGATCTTCATGATTGCGTACACGCTCGCGGTCGCGGCGGCAGTGGGCGTGGTGGCCCTCGCCGCGCTGCTGTTCAGGTTCACCGGCAAGGGCAGCGACGACCCCGAGCCCGGCGG
This sequence comes from Nonomuraea sp. CX421, assembly GCF_059358955.1. Taxonomy (NCBI): domain Bacteria; kingdom Bacillati; phylum Actinomycetota; class Actinomycetes; order Streptosporangiales; family Streptosporangiaceae; genus Nonomuraea; species Nonomuraea sp. CX421. The sequence continues at coordinate 88,308 of NZ_JCADBK010000010.1, forward strand.
GACCTCGGCAGGTCACGCGGGCTCGATGCTGTCGGCGCTGTTCCTGCTGGTCTTCGCCATCGCGATCATCGTGCCGTGGACCACGGCCGACGCCGCCAGGCAGAACACCCACGCCGAGAGCCAGGCGGCGATCGACGCCTACTGGTCGGCCACCGACCTGCCCGCTCCCGACCTGGTCCGCGCGGGCCTGCGCGACTACGTCGCCTTCGTGGTCAGGGACGAATGGCCGGTCATGGGCCAGGGCCGGATGGACCCGGTGTCCACCGAGCGGCTCGAGGCGCTCCGCACCCGGGTCATCGCGATCGAGGCGACCGACGACGCCGCTCTGAACGCCAAGGCCGAAGTGCTGGAACACCTGGCCACGCTGGCCGCCGCGCGTGCCCAGCGCACCGCCGACGCCGCCACCACCCCGCCGCCCGGGGTGCTGGTGCTCACCATCCTCACCGGCGCCGTGGTCATCGTGTTCCCGTTCCTCGCCGGCGCGCGGCCACGCGGCGCGGCGATCCTGCCGCTGGTCGCGATGGCCGCGATGCTCGGCTTCGGCACCTATCTGACCTGGGACATCTCCCATGTCTTCGACGGGCCGCTCGCGGTCGAGCCCGACGCCTTCCGGGCCGCGCTCCAGCAGTTCGCCCGGATCTCCGGAGGCGTGTGACCGTGGGCGTCAGGCGCACGCCGCTGCTCCTCGCCGGCACCCTGCTCGCCCTGTGCGTGAGCGGCCCGGCCGCCGCCGATCCCGACGGCGGGCCGCCTTCCTCGGGCCTCCTCGGGGTGACCATCTGCCTCGACCTGCCCCTGGTCAGCATCCACCTCGGGTCGTGCGGGCCGCCGCCGGTGATCGTGCCGCCGGTGATCGTCACCCCCACTCCGACCGTCGCGCCGACGCCCGCACCGACCCCCACGCGCAGGCCGACCCCCCGAGCCACGCCCACGCCCAGACCCACACCCACGCGGGTCCCCACACCGCGCGCGGTGCGGGCCGAGGTCCGAGTTCCGGCACCGGTGCGCACCACCCGCTCTCCGAAGCCGACCCCGCAGCCCGTCCGGGTCGAGGCGGCGCGGCCCCGCGTCGTGCCCGCCGAGCCCGCTCCCCAACGCCGCAGCCCGCTGCGCACCGTGCTCCTCATGGTCGTGCTGACGACGGTGATCGCCTCCACCACCGCCATCGCCTTCGCCCGCTGACGGCGCCCGGCGGGCCATGTTCAGGCCGTATCGCCAAAAACGCGGTAATTGCCAGCGAAGTCGCGTGATCCTCTACTATCAGCTCCGAAAGAGGGCACCCTGCGGCTCGTCACGACCGCCGGGGATCCGCCCTGTCCCACGGGCGAAGGAGAAGCGTGGCGGTTGCGTCCCCCGCCGGCCGGCGGTGTGGTCCGCTCCGAGCCCTCACCCTCACGGTGATCGCGGTGCTGGTGGTGACGGTGGCCGCGATGCCCGGACAGGCGGCGCCCAAACCCACCGTCGCCCAGCTCAGGAAGGAACTCGCGGCCCTCCAGAAGGAGTCGGACACGCTGATCGCCGACTACTACAACGGCCGCATCGCCCACGAGAAGGCGGAGAAGACGGAGAAGGCGGCCAAGGCGAAGCTGGCCGCCGCGCAACAGGTCTTCGACCACGAGTCCACCCAGCTGCGAAGCATGGCCGTCGCCCTCTACACCGGCGGCGCCTCCAACGAGGCGGTGATGATCTCGCGCACCGAGGACCCGGGCCACGTCCTCGGCAGGCTGGCGCTCAGCCGTCACCTCGTGGACCTCCAGAACGCCAGGCTGAGCGGGTTCGCCCAGGTCAGAGACGGCCACGAGCAGGCCAGGAACGAGGCCGCGGCCAGCGCCGAAGAGCTCGGCAGGCAGGTGAAGGACCTCGACCGGCGCAAGGCCAAGGCCGAGAAGCTGATCGAGAAGATCCGGGACAAGATCGACCAGTTGCACCAGGCGCCCGGAGTGCGGCGCTCGGACGGCACCTGGGTCCCGCAGCTGCCCGAGGGCGCCGACCACGTCACACCCCGGATGCGCCTGGTCAAGATGCTCATCCAGGAACGGTTCGCGGTGCCGTACGGGATCGGGTGCTACCGGGCGATCCAGGACGGCGGCGAGCACCCGCTGGGGCGGGCGTGCGACTTCATGCTGAGCCGCGGCGGCGCGATGCCGACGGCGGCCGAGGTGCGGCGCGGCGACCAGATCGCCGCCTGGGCGATCAAGAACGCCAAGCGGCTCGGCATCATGTACATCATCTACCGGCAGCGGATCTGGCACGCCCGGACCGGCGTCTGGCGCACGATGTCCGACCGGGGCGGCGCCACCGCCAACCACTACGACCACCCGCACATCTCGGTCTACTGACATTCGAGGCGACTGCCCCGGGTTGCGCGGGTGGTGCTCTACTGCGGGAGTGTCCAGAAGGCGCGACTCAGGTGTGGTCGGCCCCGTGCTCTGAGGAGGACGACGCATCTGGAGGCGGTCCGAGCAGCGGGTCGGGGTCCCGCGGCGGCACCGACAGGCCCAAGACTTGCATGACGTGCCGCAGTGCGCTGTCACTGCCGATCACCATGTCGAACACGTTGCTCCGCTCATGTGCGGTTACCATCGCGTCAAGCTTGTTGAGGAAGCGGGCGGCGGTGTTCTCACGGTCTTCGAGCATTGTGGCAAGCACCTCGGCCACCGTCTGGGGGTTTTCCGCGAGCTGAACGGCGTAGCGCGCGTACCAACTGGTGGACGCCTCTGTGAGAAAGGCCTCCCAGGCCAGACGCAGTTCGTGGGTCTGCTCGGCGCGCAGTCGTGCCGCGGCTGAGCCGGAGTTGATCTCATAAAGCTCTTTGACTCGTTTCTGCTGGAGGTGGCGTACCTCCGCCACGGAGCTCATCTCCGCCTTCCCGCTCCAGGTCAGCAGTACCTGGTGATGTGGCAGGTCGGTGAACAACCGGTCCAGTGCCGTGTTGACCGCCGCTTCGGCCTCGCCTGGCCGAAACGGCGAGAAGGCGCGAGCCTCTGCCCGGACGCAACCGCGCACCTGGTTGGTGACGTAATGCCACTCCACGGCCCGAGGGCTGACGGCCTGCCTTTTACCGGCTGAAGTCCACGACAGCCGCACGGTGACATCGAAGTCGTAGGAGTCTCCACGAGCAGGTGTGGTGAAGCAGAGCAGTGCCTTGTCATCTGCGCCGCGTGGGTCGGAGGCCCGCATGCAGTAGTTGACGAGCCAATACCTGTGCCTTTGCGTCCGCGCGGTTGAGTTCTTCGCGGGCTTCGCTCAGCAGTCGCCCTCCTTGGACGCGGGCGGCGTGTGTTTGTGAGGCGGCACGGCGAATCTCGCCGCCTAGCAAGCGTCGCAGCATCAGACCTCCGCATGTCGGCTTGTGGACGATCAAGCTTTACCCGCTTGCCGGTCTCCTGCCCAGGGCCGGGCGAGTTTGCGACCTGATCAGATTGATGCCGCAACGGCCGTCGGTGAGAAGCCTGGGAACATGGAGAAACGGGCTCCAGGAAGCTTCCTGGAGCCCTGGGGGATCGTGGTCAGTTGCTGAGGTTGTCTTCCACGGGGAGGGCGATGCCGAAGTGCTCGAACAGCGTCTCGAACATGCGTGTGTGCTTGTTCAGGGTCCGAGAGTGATCGTTCAGGACCCGAGAGTGGTCGTTCAGGACCCGGGTGTGGTCGTCCAGGATCTGCGAATGGTGCTGAAGTGACTTCGAGTGGAGGTCTTGGGTTTTCAGAATTTGATCTTGAGTTTCCAGAATCTTGCATAGATCGGACGTTATGACGTTGATGTCTTCTCGCTGGTTGTCCGCGCGGCGCTCGAGGCGCGCCACGCGAATCTCCAGCTGTGTGACGGAGGAGGCCATACGGATGATCCTAGACCGTAGGCGGTCGATTACGTAACGTGTTCAGGGCTGAGTGGACTGGGCGGCGGGGAGTTCACTGATGCGGCGGGCGGTTGTGGCGGTGGTGCCGCGATGCGACGCCACGAGGAGGAGCGCGGGACGAACGGCTAGCGGACCCGGCCCCTCGGCCGCAGCCGGGTGCCCGGCATCACGGGCGCGGGGAGCGGTTCGCCGTCGAACCCGGTCACCGAGCCGAACCCGTCGCCCTCCATCCACTCCTTGCGGAAGCCGGCGATCTCGTCGTGGGTGCGCCCGACGAAGTTCCACCACATCACGATCTCCTCGCCGAACGGCTCGCCGCCGATCAGCAGGATCCGGCCGTCGCCGCGCACGCGCAGGCTCGCCCGGCCGGGCGGCAGGTAGCGCAGCGGGCCGGCCTCCAGCGGCTCCACCACGCCGTCGAGCAGCAGGACGCCGTGCTCGAAGGCGGGGTCGAGAGGCAGCTCGGCGTCACCGGCGACGGTGATCTCGGCGCCCGCGAGCGGGCTGTAGGCGGTCGCCGGTGATGTCACTCCGCCGAACGACCCCATGATCACACTGGCGTCGAAGCCGGGACCGGTGAGCGCGGGCAGTGCCGGATGGTGCTCGAACGCGGGCACGACGTGCCGGTGCTCGGCGGGCAGCGCCACCCACAGCTGCACCCCGTGGAGCACCGCCGCGCTGGACTCCTCCGAGTGGGAGATGCCGCGCCCGGCCGTCATCAGGTTGAGCTGCCCCGGCCGGATCGGCTGGAGGCTGCCCAGGCTGTCACGGTGCAGCACCTCGCCCGCCACCAGCCAGCTCACGGTCTGCAGCCCGGTGTGCGGGTGCGGCGGCACCCGCATCGCGGCGACCTCGGGGCCGTAGGCGTCGACGAAACACCATGCGCCGATCATGCGCCGCCGCACGCCGGGCAGCGTGCGGCTCACCCGCATCGCGCGCGGCCCGCCCAGCGGCACGTCGCGCCCGGCCAGCGACTTGCTCGCGGTCGCCGCGTCCGCGTGGCACCGGATCTCGCGGGGGTCCTGTTCCAGGTTGCTCACCCCCTGACTGTACGGCGGCGCGGCGGGCGGAGGCGTCCCCCGCGTCCCCCCGCGTCCCCCCTGCGACCCCCGCGTCGTCCACCCGCGCCATCCAACGAGTCGTCGACCGCCGGAAGGTCAGCCCAGGGTCTCCCACCAGCCGTCGACCGCCGGCGTGGCGTCGGTGTCCACGGCCTCGCCGGGCCGGGGCACCACGATCGGGACGTCGCGGGCCTTGGCCTCGCGCCACAGCCGGTCCACCGGCTCCGCCCACGGGTGCAGCGCGAGCGTGAACGTCGCCCAGTGCACCGGCAGCAGCAGCCGGCCACCGAGGTCGAGATGGGCGTTGACCGCCTCCTCGGGGTCCATGTGGATGTCCGGCCAGGCGGGGCTGTAGGCCCCGATGGGCATCAGGGTCAGGTCGAACGGCCCGTGCGTGGCGCCGATGCCCCGGTAGCCCTCGAAGTAGCCCGAGTCGCCCGCGTAGAACACCCGCCTGGTCGGCCCGGCGACCACCCACGACCCCCAGAGCGTGTCGTTGCGGGTGAGCGAGCGGCCGGAGAAGTGGCGGGCGGCCGTCGCGACGAGGCGCAGCCCCGCCACCTCGGCCTCCTCCTCCCAGTCGAGCTCGATGATCCGGTAGGCGGGCACGCCCCAGCGCTCCAGGTGCGCGCCGATGCCCAGCGGCACCAGGAACGGCGCCTTCTGCGTGGCGGTCAGCGAGCGCACCGTGGCCCGGTCGAGGTGGTCGTAGTGGTCGTGCGAGATCGCGATGGCGTCGACCCGCGGCAGCTCGGCGAGCGGCACCGGCGGCGGATGGTGCCGCTTGGGGCCGACCAGCTGTGAGGGGGAGGGGCGCCTGCTCCACACCGGGTCGAACAGCACCCGCCGCCCCTCGATCTCCACCAGCGTGGACGCGTGGCCGTACCAGATCGCGCGGACGCCGGTGGGCGAAGGCTCGCCGGTCGGCGGGACGCGCACCGGGATGGGCCCGGCCGGGCGGCGCTGCTCGCGGTTTCTGGCCAGCTCGCGCACCAGGCCGGGGGGTGGCGTGTTCACCACGGTCGGCTCCGCCATCGTGTTGACGAACCTGCCGTCCCTGAACTGCGGCGAGCGCCACATCCTGGCCGTCCGGTCCGGCCCCGACGTCAGCGGCCGCACGCCCAGCTCGGCCGGGACGTCGCGAAGGGCCAGCCCCGCCGCCGTGACGGCCGCCCCTCCCAGGAGGATTCGCCGTGCCGTCCGAAGTCCTGCCATCGCTCACACTCCCCTGAGTATCGGTTCTGTTGTGCTCAACCGGTTGGGCCGTTCCCCATGTTCCCGATTTCTACGATATATCGCGATAGATTTTGATCAGTTGATGTGTCCGTGGTTCAGCGGTCATGTCCCGGACGCCGGTCCTTCGGCCGCGAGGGGTACGGCCACGGGTTGGGGCGGCAGCCGCCGAGCGACTTCGACTGCTGCGCCATCACGGGGGCCGGCCGCCCGGGCCCGGGGCAGCCGGTGTGGCCGTGGCCGAGGCTGTGCCCCACCTCGTGGCTGATCACGTAGTCACGGTAGGCGGCCAGGTCGCCCTCGTACTGCGGGACGCCGGTGGCCCAGCGCCGCGCGTTGATGATCGAACGGGTGCCGTTCCAGCACGACAGGTCGCCGCCGGTGCGCAGCGGCAGGCACTGCCGGTCCGTCATGGCCGGGCTGGACAGCGCCACGCGGACCCGTACCGGGCCGTGGTCGACGCGCTGGAACGGCGCCCAGCCGCGCGGGTCGTTGAGCGTGCGGTGCACCGCGGCCGCGAACGCGTCGCCGTCGAACGGCAGGCCGCCCTCCACCTCGACCAGGTAGCGCACCACCTCGCCCGGCCCGGGCCGCGCCGGAGCTCTCCCGCGCACCACCGAGTAGCGGCCTGAGGCGGTGTACGGCACCTTCACCGGCCTGGCCTCGGCGGCCGGCGACGGCTCGCGGGCCGGGCGGCGCTGAGCCGTCGGCCGGAGCGGCCCCGGCGGGCGGAGCGCCGAGGGCGGCCGGGAGGAGGTCTCGGACGCCGACGGCGGGGGCGCCGAAGGAGACTGCGCGCCGCAACCGGCCGCCAGCAGGATCAGGACCAGCACCACTGACCGACGCAACGCGCCTCCCCACTCGATCACCGTGGGGAGGTGACGATCATACGACGCCCGGGTCACCCGGGGCGGCCAGGCGGGCTCGTGCCCGTCCGGCGGGCCGGTGATGATTCTGTGTGACCGGCCGATCGCGCTCCGGCCGGTTAACGTCGGAGCATGACGGCCGAACTCGCGGGCACACCGGGCGGCGGAAGGCCGCCCTGGAGCCTCGCCGGCCGATCTCCTTCCGCCGGACGCGCCATCACCGAGCAGGTGGCGGCCTTCAACAGCCTGGAGACCTAGATGCTGGTCAATCCCGACTCCGTGTCGACGATGTCGCTCGACTGGGGCTCGATCAAGTGGTTCGTCACCCCGTCGCTCATCCCGGGAGCGGGCAGCACGTTCGGCGAGGTCGTGGTCAACCCCGGCCAGGGCCACGCCCGGCACAACCACCCGGACGCGGAGGAGATCCTGTACGTCGTCTCCGGAGAGGCCGAGCAGACCGTCGGCGACGGCGATCCGTTCCCGATCCGCGAGGGCGACACGGTGCACATCCCGATGGGCGTCGACCACTCGACGTACAACACGACCTGGCGCCCGCTCCGGCTGATCGTCACCTACACGCCGGGAGGCGAGGAGAAGGCGCTCGAAGGAGCCCCCGGCTTCCGGTGTCACGCGCCGGGGGAGACCCCCGAGTGGAGCAGGGGGTAGCGGCTTCCGCTGTCACGCCCGGGCGAGATCACCGAGTGGAGCGGGGGCTAGCGGCCGGCGGTCCAGCCGTACATCGTCATCAGCCGGGCCGCCACGCGGGCGAACCGGTCGCCGTCGAGGACGGCGCCCTCGCGCCGGATGTCGTCCTCGTCGAGCACGAAGACCCGGTCGAGCCGCAGGTGGGACACCTTGCCGTCGCGGCCCCAGGCGCCGACCTCCAGCCAGTCGGCGCCGTCGTCGCCGCGGCTGGACAGCATCATGGCGATCAGCCGGTGGCCCGTGCGGCCGACGACCAGCAGCGGGCGGTCCTTGCCGCGCCCTGGGTCCTCCTCGTAGGGCACCCAGGCCCAGACGATCTCACCGGGGTCGGCGAGGCCGTCGAGGTCGGGGGAGTAGGACAGCCGGGCGGCCCCGTCGAGCGAGTGAATCTCGCGCACCGCGCCCCTGGCGGGCCTGGGATCTTCACCTGAATCGCGCACGCAGGGGATCTTACGCGCCCGCCGCCGGGGACTGGGCGGAGAGTCACCGCAAGAACTAGAATCCGATTCTGTGACGTCAGCGTTCTTCACGCGTAAGCAGGGCGAGTTCGTGCCCGAGCCGCACGCCCGCAGCCCCTGGTCCCCCGACATGCTCCACGGCCGCCTGCTCGGCGGGCTCGCCGCCCGCGCCATCGAGCAGGAGTACGGCGCGCCTGGTCTGAGCTTCGCCAGGCTCACGGTCGACCTGTTCCGCAACAGCCCGCTGCTGCCGGTGACCGTCGAGACGGAGTTGGTCAGGGACGGCCGCAGGATCCGGGTGGCCGACGCCGTGATCCGCACCGACCAGGGGGTGATCGGCCGGGCCGGCGCCGTACTGCTCAGGAAGGGCGCGCAGCCCGAAGGCGAGCGGCTCATCACTCCCATGTGGGACGAGCCTCCGCCCGAGGACCCGCCGTTGGAGGCCGGCGAGTGGACGCCGCCGTTCGACCTGTGGTGGCGGACCGAGTGGGCCCAGCCGGGGCCGCATCGGGTCTGGCTGCGTGAGCGCCACCCGCTGGTGGACGACGAGGAGATCACGCCGTTCACCCGGGTGGCGCTGGCGGCCGACTTTGCCAGCCCGCTCAGCAACGGCGGCGCCGGCGGCCTCCCGTTCATCAACGCCGACTACACGCTCACCCTGGGCCGGCTGCCCGAGGGCGAGTTGATCGGCGTCGAGTCGACCGGCCATCTCAGCGCCGACGGCATCGCCACCGGGCAGTGCACGTTCCACGACGCCGCCGGGCCGATCGGGTTCTGCCTGGTCACCGCCGTCGCCAACGCCATGGCGCCCGGCACACCGGCCTCGACCTCGTGAGGCCGTAGCGCCGTGACGCCGTAGCGTCATCGCGCGTGCGCCGTGGCGCCGTAGCGCGTGCGTCGCGGCGCCGGGTGGCTAGGCGGGGCGTTCGGCGCGGTCGCCCGACCAGTCGGTGTGGAAGGCGCCCTCCCGGTCGACGCGGTGATAGGTGTGCGCGCCGAAGTAGTCGCGCAGTCCCTGCACCAGCGAGGCGGGCAGCCGGTCGCGCCGCAGCCCGTCGTAGTAGGCCAGGGCCGAGGAGAAGCCCGGCGTGGGCACGCCGATCTGGACGGCCGTCGTCACGACGCGCCGCCAGGAGTCCTGGGCGAGGTTGAGCGCCGCCGCGAACGTCGGATCGGCCAGCAGCGTCGGCAGCCCGGGGTCGGCGTCGTAGGCGGTGCGGATCCGGTCGAGGAACTTGGCCCGGATGATGCAGCCGCCTCGCCAGATCGTGGCCATCGCGCCCAGTTGGAGGTCCCAGCCGTACTCCCGGGAGGCGGCGGCCATCTGGTCGAAGCCCTGCGCGTAGGCGACGATCTTGGACGCGTACAGGGCCTGCCTGACGTCCTCGACCAGCTCGCGCCCGCCCACCCCGGACAGCTTCGGCCCCTCCAGCCCAGCGGCGGCCCGGCGCTGCTCCGGGTGGCCCGACAGGGCGCGGGCGAAGACCGCCTCGGCGATGCCCGTCACCGGCACGCCCAGGTCCAGCGCGCTCTGCACGGTCCAGCGGCCGGTGCCCTTCTGCTCGGCCTGGTCGACCACGACGTCCACGAACGGCCTGCCGGTGGCCTCGTCGACCTGGTCGAGCACCTCGGCGGTGATCTCGATCAGGTAGGAGTCGAGCTCGCCCTGGTTCCACTCGCGGAAGATCGTGGCCAGCTCGGCCGGGGTGGCGCCGAGCGCCTGGCGCAGCAGGTCATAGGACTCGGCGATGAGCTGCATGTCGGAGTACTCGATGCCGTTGTGAACCATCTTCACGAAGTGCCCGGCGCCGTCGGGACCGACATGGACGGCGCACGGCACGCCGTCCACCCTGGCCGAGATGTCCTGCAGGATCGGGCCCAGCTCCTCCCACGACTCCTTGGAACCGCCCGGCATGATGCTCGGCCCGTTGAGCGCGCCCTCCTCGCCGCCGGAGATGCCGGTGCCGACGAAGTGGATGCCGAGCTCCCGCAGCGCCGCCTCGCGCCGCCGGGTGTCCGCGAAGTGCGCGTTGCCGCCGTCGACGATCATGTCGCCCGGCTCCATGAGCTCCGCGAGCTGGTCGATCACCGCGTCCGTGCCGGCGCCCGCCTTGACCATGATGATCGCGCGCCGGGGCCGCTTCAGCGACGCCACGAAGCCCGCCATCTCCTCCGACGGCACGAACGTGCCCTCGCCGCCGAACTCCTTCATCAGGTCGTGGGTACGGCTCGCCGACCGGTTGTGCACGGCCACGGCGTAGCCGTGCCTCGCCAGGTTGCGTGCCAGATTGCGCCCCATGGTCGCCAGACCGGTGACGCCGATGTCCGCCAAGTCCATCTCAGCTCCTCTGTCGTGGATACGCACGATCAGGCCCCGGAGGTTCGCCCGGATGTCCGGCGCCTGCCCCGGTCATGTCCCACGCCTGTCTGCGCCTGTTCGCGCCTGTTCGCGCCTGTCCGCGTCTGTCCGCGTCTGGCCCGCGCCGTCAGTCGCTCTGGCGCACGCCCAGCTCGTCGAGCCGGTCCAGCATGTCGGCCGGGTCGGCGTACACGCGGAAGGCGCCGGCCCGCTCGAGCTCGTCCCTGCCGTAACCGCCGGACAGCAGCCCGATCCCCAGCGAGCCCGCCCGGCGGGCCGCGAGCAGGTCCCAGACGCTGTCGCCCACCACCATGGCATGGCGCGGGTCAACGTCGAGCAATGCCGCACCGGCCAGGAACAGATCGGGGTCCGGCTTCGCCCGGCGTACCAGGTCGCGGGTGACCAGCGGGGTGTCCTCCGGCAGGCCCAGCAGGCCCAGGGCGAGCCGGGCCGTCCGGGCGTAGCCGCTGGTCGCGATGGCCCACGGCACGCCGCGCGAGGTCAGCTCGGCCAGCAGCTCCGGGGCGCCGGGCAGCGGCCTGACCGAGCCGGCCTGCTCGGTGTAGGCGTCGGCGTGCGTGTTCTGCAGCTCGTCGATCTGCTCCTGGGTCAGCTTCAGCCCGGTCTCCCGCAGCAGCGCGCTGACGAACAGGCCGCCGCTCATCCCGATGCGCCGGTGGATCCGCCAGACCGACAGATCGATCCCCATCCCGGACAGCGCCTGCCGCCAGGCGATCACGTGCTGGTAGACGCTGTCGATCAGGGTGCCGTCGAGATCGAAGAGAAACGCCGGTGCCGGAGCGTGCGGGAAGTCCATGCCCCCATGACACCACGCCCGGATCCGGATCATCATCGCGGGCGGACGCGGGGCCGCGCTGATCGTCTCCTCATCGGCTGCGGCACACCCGACGGACGCGGTCCGGATCGCCACCGAGGCGGGCTGGCTCTGAGGGGAGTCGCCGACTCTTTGCGGTTCGCCGTCTGGCCGTTGGCTATGTTCTGTGACGTACGCGGCAAGGGGTCCCCTAGTGCCTGAAAGGGGAACACCCGATGTCGGATAGGTCATTTTTCGGTGGGGATCCATTCAGCCGGTTCGAGGAGCTGACGGGGCGGATCTTCGGTGACTCCTGGCCGCCGGCACGGCCGAGCGTGCAACGGGTGGACATCGGCAAGCTGCTGAGCGACTCCGCGCGCCAGGTCCTGACCGGCGCCATGGAGCGCGCGGGTGAGCGCGGCGCGACCGACCTGGACGCCCTCGACCTCCTCCAGGCGCTCACCGAGACCGAGCAGACGCGTGCTCTGCTGCAGGCCGCGGGCGTGGACGTCAGCCGGCTGCACGACCGCGTCCTCGCCGTCACGGGTGAGGGCTCGGGCCCCCTCTCGCCGCCGTCGACGCTCTCCCCGGCCGCCAAGCGGACGATCCTGGACGCCCAGCGGATCTCCCGAGCCCTCGGCTCCTCCTACATCGGCCCCGAGCACCTGCTGCTCGCCCTGGCCGCCAACCCCGGCTCCACCTCGGCCGAACTCCTGCAGGAGCAGAACGTCACGCTGGACACCCTGCAGAAGGCGATGGCCCGCGGCGAGGAGCGCCGGGGCGCCGGCGGGGGAGACACGCCCTCGCTCGACGAGTACGGCCGCGACCTGACCGAGGAGGCCAGGCAGGGCCGGCTCGACCCGGTCGTCGGCCGCGAGGACGAGATCGAGCAGGCCATCGAGGTGCTGTCGCGGCGTACCAAAAACAATCCCGTGCTCATCGGCGAGCCGGGCGTGGGCAAGACCGCGATCGTCGAGGGCATCGCGCAGCGCATCGTCAACGGCAGCGTTCCCGACACGTTGAAGGACCGCCGCGTCATCGGGCTCGACCTGACCGGCATGGTGGCCGGGACGAAGTACCGGGGCGAGTTCGAGGAGCGCATCAAGAAGGTCATCGACGAGGTGCGCGCCCACGCGGACGAGACGATCGTGTTCATCGACGAGGCGCACACGCTGATCGGCGCCGGGTCGGCCGAGGGCGGCATGGACGCCGCGAACATCCTCAAGCCCGCCCTGGCCCGCGGCGAGCTGCACGCCATCGCCGCCACCACGATCGACGAGTACCGCAAGAACATCGAGAAGGACGCCGCGCTCGAACGCCGCCTCCAGCCGATCCTCGTCCCCGAGCCCAGCGTCGAGGAGACGGTCGAGATCCTGCGCGGCCTGCGCGACGCCTACGAGGCCCACCACCAGGTGCGGCTCTCCGACGAGGCGCTGCGCGCCGCCGCCGTCCTGTCCGACCGCTACATCGCCGACCGCTTCCTGCCCGACAAGGCCATCGACCTGATGGACCAGTCCGCGGCCCGCGTACGGCTGCGCTCCCGCACCCCCGCGAACGACGTGCGCGACCTGGAGGAGCGACTCGACGCGCTGCGCCGCGACAGGGACCAGGCGGTCGCCGCCGAGGACTTCGACCGGGCCAAGGAGCTCACCGTTCAGGTGGACAAGCTCCGCCCCGAACTGCGGCGCGCCCAGCAGATCCGCGACGAGGTGCCGGTGGTGACGGTGGAGGACGTCGCCGAGGTCGTCTCGCGGCGCACCGGCATCCCGGTCACGCAGCTGACCGAGGAGGAGCGCGAGCGCCTGACGCGCCTGGAGGAGCACCTGCACCGGCGGGTCATCGGCCAGGACGAGGCGGTCGTGGCGATCGCCGAGGCGGTGCGCCGCAGCCGCGCGGGCCTGTCGGACCCGCGCCGCCCCATCGGCAGCTTCCTGTTCCTCGGCCCGACCGGGGTGGGCAAGACCGAGCTGGCCCGCTCCCTGGCCGCGGCCCTGTTCGGCGGCGAGGACCACATGGTCCGCCTCGACATGAGCGAGTTCCAGGAGCGGCACACCGTCTCGCGGCTGGTCGGCGCCCCTCCCGGCTACGTCGGGTACGAGGAGGCCGGCCAGCTCACCGAGGCGGTCCGCCGCCGCCCGCACTGCGTGGTGCTGCTCGACGAGATCGAGAAGGCCCACCCCGACGTGATGAACATCCTGCTGCAGATGCTCGACGACGGCCGCCTGACCGACGGCCAGGGCCGGACGGTCGACTTCACGCACGCGATCATCATCATGACCAGCAACATCGGCGCCCAGATGATCCTGGAGGCGGAGACGCCGATGGAGGACCAGCTCATGGAGCTGCTGCGGCACTCGCTCCGGCCCGAGCTGCTCAACCGCATCGACGAGACGATCATCTTCAAGCGGCTGGAGCGCGAGCAGCTGCGGCAGATCGTCGAGCTCATGCTGGAGCGCACCCGGCAGCGGCTGCGCGGCCAGGACGTGGCGCTGGAGGTCACCGACGCGGCCAAGGACTGGCTCGCCGGACGCGGCTACCAGCCGGAGTTCGGCGCCCGGCCGCTGCGCCGCACGGTGCAGCGGGAGCTGGACAACCGGCTGTCCACGATGCTGCTGACCGGCGAGGTCAGGGAGGGCGGCCGGGTGACGGTGGACGTCGAGAACGACCAGCTCACCCTGCGCGCGCACAACCCGGAACCGGTCGGCGCCTGACGCGGCGCGACGGTCAGCCGGGCAGGGCCAGCTCCGCCCGGACGGCGGCGATCAGCCGCTCGTGGTCCCAGTCCAGGCCGACGCCCAGCTCGCGCAGCACCACGCTGAAGTCGCGGAACTCGCGGCAGTCGAGGGTCCTGAACTCGGCCACGGCCGAGGCCAGGCTGGACCTCTCCAGGCCGCGGTAGAGCGCCGCACGGGCGGCCGGATCGTCACCACGCTCGTCCGACAACCGCAGGTAGTCGTCGTCCCACTCCTCATGGAGCGCCCGGGCGGCCGCGCCGCCGCCGCTGTCGTCGAGCGCGGCGAGCAGCCGGGCCAGGTCGTCCGGGCTCAGTGCGGAGGACCCGGCGATGAGACCGCGCAGCACGCCGGCCGTGCGCGACGCGACCCCGTCGGCGCCGTACGCGGCGACGATCTGGTGGTAGAGGGGCTCGAACGCCGGGAAACCCGCCGCTGCCACGTGTGCTCCTTCCGATGGGATCCGCGGCCGACTCTACTCGGCCGCGGCCTCACCTCCTGTGGTCACTTCCGGTAGATCGTCAACTTGAGGATCATGGAGCGCAGGTCCATCAGAGTCCCGGCCGCGCCGGTCGCCGCCATGGTGGCGTGATGCTCGGCGGCCTCCTGCCTGGAGCCGAGGTAGATGTGCGCGGACCAGTCGTGCGGGTCGCGCAGGCGGGTCCGGGTCATGGCGGGGGTCTCGTCCGAGATCTCCCGCGCGCAGCCCTGGCAGATGGGCCGGCTCGCGCCGACCGACGTCATCTTCCAGCCCTCGGCGGAGCCGATGTAGCCTTCCTGCGAGGTCGCGAACTCGATGAGTTTGATCTCCGCGTGCCCCTCCGTCCCGCCGACCTGGATGAAGTCGTCCCGCGTCTCCAGGTACTCGGCCAGACTGGAGCGGAAGTACGGATCTCCGCTGGCGCGGCTCTCGCTGGACGCCACGGCGATCACCTCCTCGCCCTCATGCGTCTCGAACATGCCGACCGCCAGGGTCACGCTGCTCCTCGTCCTCGGCGTCATGAACTGCGCCAGCGCCTTGGCGAGCAGGTCGGTGTAGGTGTACTTGTCGACGGTGCCGGCCGCGTAGGCCTCGTCCAGCTCCGCGATGTCGGCGACCGCGGCGGCCTCGGCGGCGGCCTGCTGCTCGGCGGGCGTCGGGCCGGGATCGCGAGGCTCGACCCTCCAGGTCCCGTCGTCCCCCGTGCCGCAGCTCAGCCCGCCCCGCACGCAGTCGTCGGGGATGTGGCCGTCGAGCTCGACGTTCGAGATCGGGTTGCCGCCGCCGAAGGCGTACAGGTTGCCGGTGAACGGGTCGGCGGTCAGGTTCAGGTCGGCGAGGGCGCCGGTGTACATGTCGCGGGTCAGGAAGCGGTTCAGGCCGGGGCTGTAGTCGCGGAAGCCCATGTCGTAGTCACCGGAGGCCTGGTCCCAGCGCTTGGCGTTGAACCGATAGGGGCTGTCGGGCTCCTTGGCCGGGTCGGCGGTGTCCGGCTTGTCGGCGCCGGTGAACCGGGCGTCGTCGTTCTGTCCGTAGGCGGTGTAGCCGTAGGTGGACCGGGTGTCGCCGCTCTGCCCGGTGAGCTGCTCGACGTCGGTGTGCGCGTTGTAGCCGTAGTAGCCGGGCTCCTCGGTGCCATCGGCGCCGGTGCTGATCTGGGAGAGGCGCTCTCCCCACGGGGAGTACTGGTAGGAGCGGGTGACCCGGCCCGCGACCTCCTCGTCGAGGACCTCGCCCGACAGGCCGAGGTAGTCGAAGGAGGTCGTCTTCTCCTGAGCGGTGCCGGCGCGGGTGGTCTTGGCCGCGGTGCGGTCGAGGGGGTCGTAGGCGTACCTGGTGGTCGTCGTGCCGCCGGTCTCGAACTCGCGGTGCTCGGCGAGGCGGTCAAACCCGTCGTACGTCCTGCGCTCGATGATCGCGCCCGCGCTGGTGACGGTGTCGAGCCTGCCGAACGGGTCGTAGTTGTAGTGGGCCGTGACCGACCCCGAGGCCGCGCTGAGCAGGCGGTTGCGGTCGTAGGCGAAGGTGCTGGTGGCACCCTTCACGGTCTGGGAGACGACGTTGTCGTTGGCGTCGTGGACATAGCTCTCGGCGCCGGCGCCGGCGCCCGTCCTGGTGAGTGTGGCGATCCGGTCGCGGGGGTCGTAGGTGTAGGCGGAGGTCGTCGCCAGGTAGGCCGCGTGGTCGTCGGCGTTCATGGTCCTCGCGACGTCGCTGACGCGGTTGCCGTTCGGGTCGTAGGCGAGGGTGTGCTCGGACACCACGGTGCCGTCGGGCTTCCTCTCCACCTGCGTGCGCGGTAACCCGTCCAGGTAGTAGGTGTGGTCGACGGTGTTGCCGTTGCCCTTCACCTCACGTAGCCGTTCGCCCCTGTCGGTGTAGGTGAACGTGGTGATCTTCGGGGCGGGGTCGGTGGCGGTCCTACCGCTGGTCACCTTCGACACCAGGTCTCGCGTGTCGTAGTCGTATCTGGCGTGCCGCCCGTCGTGGGCGGTGGTCTCCGGGGCGCCGTTGGGGTTGTAGGTGAAGGACGTGGTGCTCCTGACCGTGCCGTCCTTGTGCTCCTTGACCTCGCCGACCTGGTTCAGCTCGGTGTAGCCGACGGTGAAGGAGTCGACGCGCCGTCCCGGGCTGGTGTCGGTGATCGAGGTCAGGTTGCCGTTCGGGTCGTAGGCGTAGCCGAAGTCCTTGCGTTCGTTGTCGGTGTCGCCGCTGTGGTTCCGTACGAGCTTGACCGCGTCGGCGACCACGACGCCCGCGGCGCTCTGGGTGAGCGACACCTTGGCGGTGTTGCCCTCGGTAAAGGCGTAGCTGCCGAGGCTGACCCAGGCCCCTGGGTTCCTGGTCTGGTCGACCGGCTTGTCGGTGACGCCGGCCGGACGGGTCACCTTGAAGGGGGCGCCGGTGGAGGCGCCGGTGACCGCGGGATACCGGACGAAGACCTCGTAATCGCCGGCCTGCGGCACGTTCAGGGTCCACTCGAAGGCGTCGGTGCCCGAGCCCGCCGCGTGCGTCCGGTAACCGTGCCCCTGGAAGCCGCCGCCCGTGGTCGCCGTCGTCCAGGCGCCGGTGGACCTGACGTTGCCGAGGTCGGAGTCGTCCACCAGCACGACCTGGCTGCCGACCGGCACACCGAGGTCGGAACGGGACTTGAGCTTGCCGTCGGGGTAGTGGTCCCAGACCATCCAGCGGCTGGAGGACCCACCGGCCGAGCCGAGGATGCGGACCGTCTGCTCGCCGAGGGCGTTGTAGTCGTAGTAGGCGGCGATGTCCCACGGGTCGGTGGAGGTCTTGACCCAGCCGTTGTCCCAGTAGGTGTACCTGGTGTCGTTGCGGACCGTCTGCCCGTTGGACGGCGGAGCGGACACGGTGGCCAGCCGGCCGGCCGCGTCGTAGGAGTAGATCGTCCGGTCCGGGGTCTTGTGGCGGGCATCGGCCGGGTCGTACGGGGTGAGCCGTTCCTTGACCCGGTTGAGCTCGTCGTAGACGGTCTGGTGGACGAAATCGTCGGCCGCGGCGGTGGCGGCGCCGCGCGGGGTGACGACCTTGGTGCGGTTGCCGACCTGGTCGTAGGCGTAGCGGATGGTCCGGTAGGTGACGGTGCCGCCCTCGTTCCGGTGCGGGATCCGCACCTCGGCGGGCTTGCCGCGGGCGTCCAGGACGATCTGCGTCTTGTTGCCCGTCTCGTCGGTGGACCCGACGACCAGGCCGTCGCGGTCGTAGTCGGTCACCTTGCCCTTGACCGTCGCGCCGATCGCGGCCCGCACCCGGTGGTTCAGGTCGTACCAGTACCAGGCGGTGTAGTCCTCGGTGTCGGGGGTGGCGTTCTTGCGCGGGTCGAAGACCTTGGACAGGTTGCCGACGTTGTCGTAGGTGTAGCTGAGCTTGTGACCCTTGGCGTTGGTGACCGAGGTGAGCTGGTAGAGCTCGTCGTAGGCGTACGTGGTGGTGTGGTCGCCGGCCGTGGCGGTCAGATTGCCCTTGGGCTCGGTCTGGGTCAGCAGGTTGCCGTTCCTGTCGTAGGTGAACGACGCCCTGCGCTCGGGGTGGGAGGCGTTGTCCTTCGGGGCGAGGACGTGGGAGACCTGGTCGGCCTTGTCATAGACGGCGTCGGTCACGGCGCCGTTGGGCGCGGTGGAGCGGGTGACGTTGTCGTTGGCGTCGTAGACGGGCGCCGGGGTGGTGACGAACACGCCCGCGGCCTGGTCCTTGGGCGTCTTGTGGTCGAGCGGCCGGCCGAAGACGTCGTAGGTCTGGGTGGTCTTCGCGCCGAGCGGGTCGACGACCTCGGTGACCTGGCCGCGCGGGTCGTAGGCGTACGTGGTGGACTTGCCGAGCGGGTCGGTGATCTTCTGCGGATAGCCGGTGGGGTCGAAGTCGCCGGGGGCGGTGCCGGTGGTGTTGCCGCCTGCGTCCGTGACGGTGAGCAACTGCCCCCAGGTGTCGTAGGTGTACGCCGTGGTGTAGTCGCCGGCGGTGGACGTGGCCGTGCCCGCGGGGTCGGTGACCGTGGCGAGGTCCCCGGCAGGGGTGTAGGTGAACGACCAGGCACGGCCCTCCGGTGACCTCTTGCCGGTCAGGTCGGCCGTGTAGCCGTTCAGCCCGGTCTGGTAGGTGAGGACAGTGCCGGGCCAGCCGTTCTTGTTGGCCTCGGCGTTCCTGACCTCGGTCGGGTAGCCGGTCTTGGGGTCGTAGGCCCAGGTGGTGACGGCGGCGTTGGCCTCCTCCAGCCTGACCACGTTGTTGCCGGTGTCCCAGCCCAGCTTGGTGACCTGGTTCTTGGCGTCGGTGATCCGCACCGGCCGGCCGAGGCCGTCCAGCAGGTAGGTGGAGGCACGGGTGTGGGCGTCGGTGACCACGGTCTGGATCTGCCGGCCGGCGCTGCCGTCGGGGTCGGTGTAGGCGAAGGCGGTGGTACCGCCGAGCCGGTCGGTGATGGACTTGGCCCGCCACTTGAACGCGGGCGGGTCCTCGGGCCGGGAGTGGTAGCCGACGGTGGTGGCGTTGCCGCGCGGGTCGATGATCCTGACGAGTTTGACGTTCTTGTTGCCCTGGGTCATGTCGTAGGCGAACTTGAACACCTTCGGCTGGGCGGTGCCGTCGCCGTCGATCAGCTCGCCGAGCAGGCCCTTGTCGGTGTAGGCGAAGGTGAGCGCGCGGCCTGAGACGTCGGTGATCCGCTTGACGTGGTCGATGATGTGCGGGTTGGTCAGCGAGGTGCCCGGCTTACGGGTCCAGGTGGTGTCGTCGATGTAGTCGTACGCCTCGCCCTTGGCGTGATAGTCGAGGGTGAGGGTCCGTCGGCCGGCCGGGTCGGTCAGGTAGCGCAGGAACTTGGTCGGCTTGTTGTTCGACTTGCGCACCTCGTAGGTGAAGTCCAGCCGGTTGCCGTTGTTGTCGGCGATCGAGGTGGGATGGCCCTGGCAGTCGTAGAAGAACTGCGTGCGGTCGGGCCGGGTCATGACCCAGGCGCGCGGCTCCTCCTGCTTGTTGGCGCAGACGACGAGCCGTTGCAGGCGCAGGTTCACTCCGGCGGGGGCGGTCCACTGACCGGCGCCGTCGGAGATCCAGCGGTGGGAGGTGCCGTCGCCGTCGGTCAGGGTGACGGTGGTCGGGCTGGGGTTGGGGTGGAAGTCCAGTGGCGTGGCGAGCCGTACGAGGGAGCCGGCCTGCAGCGACCAGCCGAAGCCGGTGGTGGAGTCGGAGGTATCGGCGGAGTTGTAGGCCAGGCGGACGAAGGTGGCCACGCCGCGCGAGGGGTTGGTGAAGGCGTTGTAGGACCACACCGCGTTGCCGGCGTACAGGTTGGTGACCAGGCTGCCGCCGGCTCCGGTGGCCTTGCCGGAGTAGGCGTAGAACTTCTCCAGCCCGATCTGGTCGGACGTGGGCTCCTGCACCGCCAGCGACTGGGGGAGCGCGGCGACCGGGTTGGCCGGCGCGGCCGAGAGCCAGGTGCCGGTGGCCTTGTCGTACAGGTTCCAGGCCAGCACGTGGTCGGCGCGCCGGTTGCCCTCGGCCGACGCGGGAGGCGCCTTGACCTGGGCGGCCACGGTGACGGTGTCGCCGGAGGGCAGGTCCCTGGGCAGCGGGGTCTGCAGCTGCTGGGTGCTCACCGGGGTGCCGTCGGGGCGCGTCCACTGGTAGGACAGCACCCAGTCGGCCCGGCTGAGCGTGGCCGGGGTGGTGTTGGTGACGGTGGCCGGGATCGTCACGGTCGTGTCGGCCGTGAGCGCCGGCGGGGTGTCGGGCACATGGTAGGTGCTCTCCGGGGTGGCCTGCAGGTAGGTCAACACCAGTTGCGGGGTCAGCTCCGGCTCTTCGGCTTCGCCGGACAGGAAGATCGCGCGGGAGAGCGGGGTGGCCTCGTTGGCCAGTTTGAGCAACATGCCTCGGTTGGAGGCGGGATCGGCCACCCACTGCGCCACCAGCGAGGTCGCCTTGAGGTTGCGGCGGCGCGGGTCGTTGGTGAAGCCGGTGGCGCTGCCGGCCACGGCGGTGTGGTCGCCGCCCGGGGTGGTCCAGGCGGTGCCCTGGGCCGCCCTGTTCCAGGTGGCGGTGTTCTCGGTGAAGTCGCGGCTCAGGCCGCGCAGCTCCCAGGTTGCGTCGGCGGATCCGGTCACGCCGGCGGTCCACAGCTTCACCTCGGCGTCGAGCACCCGTGCCGAGGACGGTATGCCCAGGTCGGGGAACTTGAGCAGGGCCCGGGTGGTGCCGTGGGTGGCGGAGTTGTTGCCCACCGACAGCCACGGCTGCCCGGTGAGCCGGTCGAGGTTGGTGTCCGGCAGTGCCGAGGACAGCGTGGTGTCGCCCACCCCCGACTGGTAGATCTTCGTCACCCGGCCCGCCTTGGGCAGCCGGACGAGCTGCGTCGGCCCCGGAGTCACCTGCCCGTCACGGGTCCTGACCGCGACCCTGTAGTAGTAGGCGTTGCCGAACGGGTCGGGATCGTCGGCCGCCGTGGGCGCCGCCGACGTGTCGGTGTAGCCGGTCGCCTGCGGCGCGAGCGGCGCCACCAGCGTGGCGGCCGACGGGGTGAAGGTCTGGCGCGCGCTGCGGTGCACCTGGTACTCCACGATGTCGTCGTCGGGGCAGAACGCGCACGGGTCCGCGTAGGCCGGCCACGACAGCTCCGCCCCGGTGGCGTGGATCGTCCGCGGCGGCTTCACCTCGACACCCGGACGGCCGTAGGTCAGCACCAGCCTCGGGTAGGTCGCGGTCTCGCCGTTGTAGGCGTAGACACTGCCCTCGTAGCGCGGGCCGCCCGCGCCGGGCGTGTTCTCGTCGCGCGCTTTGAGCACGAACCCGTGGTTGGGGTACGAGCCGTCCAGCCAGCCCTGCACGATGTCGCGCACGCTGAAGGAGTGCCAGGCGCTGCTCTCGTCCCCGGCCGGGCGGACCGCCGTGGCCTCCTTGACCAGCCGCACGGCGTCGGCCACGACCGCCTTGCCGGCGTCGGTGACGTCGCCCAGCCGCACCGTCCCGGTGGTGCCGGCGACGAACGGGTGGCTGCCCAGTGTCCGCCACACGCCGGCGGCGCCGGTGCCCGACTGGTTCACGGGGTAGGAGGCCGAGCCGCCCGCGTACGACACCGTGTACGGCGCGTTGGCCGCTCGGTCGGGCCCCGTCACGTAGTGCGCGTCCACCCGGTAGGTGCCCGGCTCGGTCACCATCGGATACCACGTGTAGGCGTCGCCGGTGGTGGCGTTCCTGCTGACCAGGAAGTCGCCGTTGACCGCGTGCTGGGTGTCGGCCGCCGAGGCGGCCCACGAGCCCGTCGCCGCCGTCTGCCAGGGGTCGCCGTCGTCCACCTGCGCCGTGTTGGTGCCCAGCTCTCCGGCCAGGGCCGAGGCGTTGTTCCAGGTCGCGCTCGTCTCGTCCCACGCCGCCGTGGCCCGCCGGGCCTCGATGGTCACCGCGGCCGTGTCGTCGGTGTGCTGCTGGTCGTACCAGAGCTGCAACTGCGCCGAGTCGATTCTGGTGCCGGAGGGCACCTCGGTCAGCGGGAACTTCAGCAGCGACCGCGCCACCCCGCTGTCGGTCGTGCCCACGGACAGCCGCCACGAGGCGTCGTGGTTGGAGTCCGGCGAGTCCGAGGTGATCATCGTGTCCTGCGACTGCGTCGGCGGCGGCGCGATCTTGACCGTCGGGTCGATGACCACCGGATAGCGGCGGCCCGGCGCCGACAGCCACCCGCGGTCGGCGGTGACGGTCACGTGCAGCCGCTCCCCGTCCCACGAGATCGACTGCGACACCGCGTCGCTCCACGCCTTGCCGTACGGGGAGGAGGCGTCGTCGGCGGAGTCCACCATGAACGGCTTGGGCATCACCAGCACGGGCGGCCCGTCGAAGTCGCCGCGATGGAACACGATCGAACCGTCCGGGCGCTGCCAGGCGCGCAGGCCCTCCGCCCGGACCGTGAACCGGTAGACCGCCTCGCCCGCCGGCGGCCGGCTCAGCACGATCTTCTCCTTGAGCGCGTCCCGGCCCACCTCGTAGACCAGATCGGTGCCCTCACCCAGAGCTCCGGCGTACGTCACCACGCTGTCGCGCACCCGCGGCGGGCCGGGCTCCGCGGCGGCGGCACCGAACGTCAGCGCGCCGCCGGCGGCCTCGAAACGCACCAGGGATCCGGCCTCGGCCCCGAAGAAACTCCGGAATTTGTTGCTCTCGTTGCCGAACGCGAATCCGCGGCGCTTCGTCGGCGTCACCTTGGTGTCGATCGCCCGCCAGTCGCCGGCGTCGTCGCGGTAGTGCAGAGGGGCCGCCGACACCTCGTGCTGCACCCGCCCGTCCTCAAGGGCGAAGACTCGCCGGTGGGCGGTTCGCTGACCGGTCAGCTCCTTGACCCGCTTCGCCGGCCCGGCTCGCCGGCCCGGCGGCGGGTCGGCCGGTGACGCCACGGCTCCGGCCACGCTCTCGGCGGCCCGCGGAGACTGCGCGGCTGCCGCGGGCGAGGAGGGAGCGGTCAGGCCGGCCAGCACCAGCGAGACCGTGGTCAACAGGGGGAACAGGGCCGTGGCGGACGACCGGCGGGACATGGCGCCTCCCTGCGGGGCGGACGGGGAGACTCAGTGTCGCCAGGCGCCGTCATAAATCCGCCATAACCGCAAAGGAGGAATGCGGTCTGAATATCTGTCAAATCAAAACAAGCAATGACAATATCTCCTTACTACACTTGATCTTCCGCATCACACGACTCGAATCCTGATCGGAGGCGAGAATGTGCACGGTGTCGCGTGGTTCGGAATCCTGGGCCCGCTGGAGGTCACGGCGTCAGGCCGTCCGGTCCCCGTTCTCGGCCACAACCAGCGGGAGCTGCTGGCGGTGCTGCTCCTCCGCGCCAACCGGCTGGTCTCCGTCGACTCGCTGATCGAATCCGTCTGGGCCGGACAGCCGCCCGCCACCGCCCGCCGGCAGATCCAGAACGGGGTGGGGCGGCTCCGCAGGACCCTGACCACCGGCGGCGTCCCCGACCAGACGATCGCCACCCGGCCCCACGGCTACCTGCTGAGCGCCACGGCCGACGAACTCGACCTGCTCGCCTTCGGGCAACAGGTCGCCGAGGGACGCCGGGCGCCCACCGAGCATGAGGCGGCGGCCCGGCTGCGCGCCGCGTTGGCGCTCTGGCGCGGCCAGCCGCTCGCCGACATCGACAACCACCTCGTGGTGGCCGAGGCCCGCCGCCTGCAGGAGCAGCGCCTGGCCGTCCTGGAGGAGTGCCTGGAGGTCGAGCTGCGTCTGGGCCTCCACCACGAGATCTCCGGCGAGCTGGCCGCCCTGGTGCGCGAGCATCCGCTGCGCGAGCGGCTGTCCGCGCTGCTCATGCTGGCGCTCCACCGCGACGGCCGTACGGCGGAGGCGCTGGAGGTCTACCGCGCCACTCGCGCCGCGCTCGTCGCGGAACTCGGCCTCGAACCGGGCGCCGAGCTGCGCGAGCTGGAACGGGCGATTCTGACTCACGACAGCTCGCTGGACCACACCGCGCCCGCCCAGGCGCGGGCGCGGGAGGCCCGCCCCCGCCAGCTGCCTCCCGACATCGCCGACCTCACCGGCAGGGACCGGATCGCGGGACAGGTCTCGGAGGTCCTGCGCGCGCGCCGCGACACCGCCGCCGTGACGGTGCTGGGCATCGCCGGCCAGGCCGGCGTGGGCAAGACCGCGCTGGCCGTGCACGTGGCGCACCGGCTGTCCGGCTCCTACCCCGACGGCCAGCTCTACGTCAACCTGCGCGGCGGCCGGCAGGGCCAGCGGGCCGAACCCGGCGAGGTGCTCGCCCGCTTCCTCCGCGCGCTCGGCGTCGCCGGACCGGAGATCCCGCGCGGCCTGGAGGAGCGCGCCGAGGAGTACCGGTCGCGGCTGGCGGACCGCAGGGTGCTCGTGGTGCTCGACGACGCCGCCGACGAGGCGCAGGTGCGCCCGCTGATCCCGGGCACGGCCGGCTGCGCCGTGCTGCTGACCAGCCGCTCCCGCCTGGCCGGCCTGCCGGGCGCGCGGCTGGTCGACCTCGACGTCCTGGAGGCCGGTCAGGCCGTCGAGCTGCTGGGCCGGATGGTGGGAGCCGCGCGGATCGCCGCCGAGGCCGCCGCCGCCCGCGAGCTGGCCCGGCTCTGCGGCTACCTGCCGCTGGCCCTGCGCATCACCGGAGCCAGGCTCATCACCCACGCGGGCTGGACGGTGACGGAGCTGGCCGGCCGGCTCGCGGACGAGAACAGGCGGCTCGACGAGCTCGCGCACAGCGACCTCGAGATGCGGGTCAGTCTCTCCTTCAGCTACCAGCGGCTCAGCCCGCCGGCCCGCCGCCTGCTGCATCTGCTGAGCCACCTGTACGCGCCCGACTTCGCCGGCTGGGTGTGCGCGGCGCTGCTCGACGTCGCCCTCGCCGAGGCCGGGAAGCTGATCGGCGAGCTGGTGGACGTGCGGCTGCTGGAATCGTCCGGCACCGTGTCCGGGCACTACCACCTGCACGACCTCATCCGGCTGTTCGCCCGCGAGATGACCGCCGAGGACCCCCGCCCGGCCGTCGCCCGCGCCCTGGGCGGCTGGCTGGCCCTCGCCGAACGCGCGCACATCGCGCTGTCCGGCGGCGACTTCGCCACCCTGCACGGCGCCGCGCCGCGCTGGACGCCCGCCGTCGAGGCGCTGGCCGGGCGGATCGATGACGACCCTCTCGCCTGGTACGAGACCGAGCACCTGAACATCGTCATGGGGGTGCGCCAGGCCGCCGAGTACCGGCTGGACGAGCTGTGCTGGGACCTGGTCGCGAGCACGTACGCGCTGTTCCTGACCCGTGGCCACAACGACGACTGGGAGGACACCCTGCGCTGGGCCATCGCCTGCACCCGTCGCGCCGGAAACCGGCGCGGCACGGCGACCATGCTCATGGGCATGGGCATGCTGGGCGCCTACCGGCACGACTACTCGGAGGCGGCGGTCGCGCTCGACGAGGCGGTGACCACCTTCCGGGAGGTCGGCGAGCCGCGCGGGCGCGTCTACGCCCTGGGCATCGCCGCGCACATCGAAGGCATGATCGGCCGCTACGACCAGGCCGTCGCCCGGCACGAGGAGGCGCTGGAGGTGCACCGCGCCTCGGGCGACCGCGGCGCCGAGACGCTCCTGCTGCGCTCACTGGGCCAGCTGCTGGTGGAGATGGGCAGGTTCGACCAGGCCCGGCCGCACCTCGAACGGGCGCTCACGGTCGGCCGCGACGGCGACCGGCGGGTCCGGGCGGAAGTGCTCTACTGGCTGGGCCAGCTGGAGCTCGGCTCAGGCCAGGTGGACCGGGCCGAGGCCATGTTCAAGGAGATGCTGGGCATCGCCGAGGAGCTAGGCGACCCGCGCGAGGAGGCCGAGGCCCGCTACGCGCTCGGCCTGGTGCGGCTGGAGACCGGCGCCTACGGAGCCGCCGCCGGCCTCTTCCGCCAGGCGCTCGCCCTCAACCGGCCGCTCAGCGAACCCCTGACCGACGGCCGCATCCGCACCGGCCTGGGGATCACGCACCACCGGCGCGGTGAGCCCGACCAGGCGATCGGTCACCTCACGGAGGCGGTCCGGATCTTCGCCGCGATCCCCAGCCCGCTGTGGGAGGCGCGGGCGCTCAACGCGCTCGGCGACGCGCAGGCCGCGCACGGAGACCCGGTGACCGCCGATGCCAGCAGAAGCCGCGCCCTCGCCTTGCTCGCCGAGGTGGACACCCCCGAGCCGAGCCCGACGCCCGCGGCGGACGACGCGCTCGGCTAACCACCCGCCAGGCGGCGGCACTCGTCCAGGGTGTGGCGGGCCAGTTCGTCGCGTACGGCGGGCACGCAGACCGCCGCCATCGACAGGCTCGTCACCCCCAGCCCGACCAGGATCGGCGCCAGGAGCGGATCACCGGCCGCCTCGCCGCACACCCCGACCGGCTTGCCCGCCGCCTGGCCCGCGTCCGCGCACATCGCGATGAGCCTGAGGAGGGCCGGCTGGCGAGGATCGAGGAGGTCGGCGAGGCCGGAGTGCTGGCGGTCGGCCGCGAACGTGTACTGGCTGAGGTCGTTGGTGCCGATGCTGAGGAAGTCGACCTCGGCCAGCAGCTCGCGCGCCTGCAGGGCGGCGGCCGGGACCTCGACCATGACGCCGACCCGGGTGATGCCCCGGGAGCGGGCGCGACCGGCGAAGCCGGCCGCCTCGGCCACCGTGGTGACCATGGGGGCCATCACCCACGGGGCGGCGCCGGTGACGCGGGCCGCTTCGGCGATCGCGTCGAGCTGGGTGTCCAGCACGGCCGGCAGCACGCGGTCCACGCGCAGGCCCCGGACGCCCAGGGCGGGATTGGGCTCGGGCGGCAGGCCGAGGAACGGCAGCGGTTTGTCGGTGCCCGCGTCCAGCGTGCGCACCACCACGTGCCCGGTCGCGGCGAACACCTCGGCGTAGGCGGCCACCTGCTCCTCGAAGCCCGGAGCCTGCCGGCGATCGAGGAACAGGAACTCCGTGCGGAACAGCCCCACCCCCTCGCAGTCGGGCCGCAGGTCGGCGGCCGAGCCGATGTTGAGCAGGAGCTTCACCGGATGGTCGTCGGCCGTCCGGCCGGGGCCGCCGCTCGCCGCCAGGCGTTCGCGTTCGCGCCGGTCGCCGTCGACGACCTCGGCCGCCGCCTCCGGGGTGAGGCCGAGGCCGATCTCGCCGGTGCCGCCGTCGACCGAGACGACCGTGCCGTCCGGCACGTCCAGGATGCCGGCGCAGGCGACGACCGCGGGCAGGCCGCGGCCCCGCGCCAGGATGGCGGTATGGCTGGTGGGCCCACCGAGCGAGGTGACCAGGGCGCGCACCTCGCCGCTCAGCCCGGCCGTGTCGGCGGGCGACAGGTCCTCGGCCACCAGCACGTACGGGTGGCCGGGGGAGGGGACGCCGGGCATCGGCAGGCCGAGCGCGGCGGCCACCGCCCGGTGCCGGAGGTCGTCGAGGTCGGCGGCCCGCTCGGCCAGGTAGCCGCCGAGCGCGGCGAGGGTCTCCCGGTGGCGGGTGAACGCCGTGTCGAGGGCGTGCGGGGCGTCGTGCCCGTCGTGGACGTGCTGCTCGGCCTCCTCCCGGAGCATCGGGTCGTCGGCCATCATGGCCAGCGCGTCGAGGATCTCGGCCGCGGTGGCGTCGGTGGTCTCCCCGGCGCGCCGCCGCAGATCGGTCACCACCGCCTCCAGCGCCTTGGCGATCGTCGCCACCTCGGCCGCCGGGTCGGCGACGGCGCGCGGTGCCGGCAGCGCCGGCGGCCCGGCCATGCGGATCAGCGGCCCGGCCGACCGGCCGGGGCTGACCCCCAGCCCCATCAGGCTCCGCGGGCCGGGACCGGCCACCGACGTGCCCCGGTCCGGCCGGTCGGGGTCAGGCATCGAGCGCCTCCCCGGCGTCCAGGTCGCGGGAGAGCAGGGCGGCCAGCGTGTCGAGGGCCTCGCCGGCGCCCGGCGCGTCGGACTCCAGCGTCACCTCGGTGCCCTGGACCGCGCCCAGCGACAGCACGCCCAGCATGCTGGTGGCCGGGACCGTCCGCTCGCCGGCCCGGATCCGCACCGGCACCCCCAGCCGCACCGCCTCCTGCACGAACAGCTTGGCCGGACGGGCGTGCAGGCCGCTGGCCGAGGCCACGGTGACCGTTCGTTGTGCCATCGCCAACCCTCCTCAGGGCTCGATCGTGACCTTGATGGCCGCGCCCCGGCTGACGAGGTCGATCCCGTCGAGCACCTGGGAGAGCGGCAGCCGGTGGGTGATCAGGTCGGCCACCGGCACCAGGCCGCCGGCGATCAGTCGCAGGGCCTCGGCGTTGTGCGCGGGGCTGGAGCCGTTCGCGCCGACGATGGTCAGCTCACGGTAGTGGACCAGGTTGGAGTCCAGCCTGATGTACGGGTCGTCCTTGGGCAGGCCGCCGAAGAAGCTGACGCGCCCCTGCCGGGCCGCCATCCGCACGGCCTGCTCCTGGGCCGCGCCCGAGGCCGCCGCGGTGATCACCACGTCGGCTCCCCGGCCGCCGGTCAGCTTGAGCACCTGCTCCACCGGGTCGGAGTCGATCAGCGCGTCCGGCGACACCAGGGCGGCGGCCATCGCCAGCCGTTCGGCGTTGACGTCGACCAGGAAGACCCGGGCCGCGCCACGCGCCCGCGCCAGCCGGACGTGCAGGCAGCCGATCGGCCCGGCGCCCATGACGACCACGTCGTCGCCCTCGCCCACACCCGCCAGCGACTGGCCGTTGAGCACGCAGGCGAGCGGCTCGGCGACCGACGCCTCGGCGAAGCCGACCCCGTCGGGAATGGCGTTGACGCCGTTCACGGCCAGCACCTTGGCGGGCACGATCAGGTACTCGGCGAAGCCGCCGTCGTAGTGGTAGCCCATCGACTCCTGGTCCGGGCAGACGGTGAGACGGCCGCGGCGGCACTCCGCGCAGGCGCCGCACGGGATCGCGGCGATCACCTGCACCCGCTCGCCGGTGCCGGCCACCTCGCCGGCGATCTCGTGGCCCATCACCCTCGGCGGGCGGATGTGGTGGTGGCCGAACTTGAAGATCTTGGCGTCGGTGCCGCACGTCGAGCAGTTGCGCACCCGGATCTTCAGCTCGCCCGGCCCGGCGACGGGCTCCGGCGCGTCCTCCACGCGGATGTCGCCGGGAGCGTGGAATCTGGCGACCTTCACCAAAACCTCCGGAGGATGCCTCGGCCGTCAGGCTGGGGGGAATCCGGACCCCGCAGGGGGCGGCCCGGGTCGAGCCAGGACCGCCCGGAACGCGAAGTGTTCATGACCCTCTCTCTTTCGCTGACAGATTTCTTGACGATGCGGAACATACGAACATGTGTACGGCGTACAAGGCGCGGGTCTACCCCACCCCCGAACAGGTGGCGGTGCTGAACCGTACGTTCGGATGCGTACGCCTGGTGTGGAACCAGGTTCTGGCCTGGCGGCGTCAGCGCTACCGCACCGAAGCCCTGACCACGTCCTACGCCCAGACCGACCGCTACCTGACCGCGTTGAAACGCGACCCGGAATGTGCCTTCGTGTTCAGGGTGTCGTCGGTGCCGTTGCAGCAGACGCTGCGCCATCAGTACGCGGCGTTTGCGAACTTCTTCGCCGGTCGCGCCCGCCACCCTCGTTTCAAGTCCCGGCATGGCAAGCAGTCTGCGACCTACACCCGCTCGGCGTTCCGCTGGCGCGAGGGCCGGTTGCGTCTGGCCAAGATGGACGAGCCGCTGACGTTCGTGTGGACTTGGCCCGGCGTCGCCCCGGCCAACTGGGCCAAGGCCAAGGCGAAACTCGCCCGTGCCCACACCAAGGTCCGTGACGCCCGCGCCGATTTCCTGCACAAAACCAGCGCCCGCTTGGTGGCCGACCACGATCTGATCGTCATCGAGGACCTGGCCATCAAGAACATGGTCCGCAACCGCTCCCTCGCACGGGCGATCTCCGACTGCGGATGGGGCGAGTTCCGGCGGCAACTGCAGTACAAGACCGCCAAGCACGGTCGACAGCTGATCGTGATCGACCGCTGGTACCCCTCCAGCAAGACGTGTTCGGCGTGCGGGCACCCGCTCGCCGAACTGTCCCTGTCCACTCGGGCGTGGCAGTGCCCGTCCTGCGGCGCTCGGCACGACCGGGACACCAACGCCGCCAAGAACATCCTGGCCGCTGGTCAAGCGGTGTCCGCCTGCGAAGCTGATGTTAGACATTCCGGGCCCTCCCGAGTGCGGTCGGCTGTGAAACAGGAACCCCAGCCCGTGAGGACTGGAATCTCCCGCCTTTAGGCAGGGGAAGAAGTCAAATGAGCTCCTTTACCACCTGGTGGACCTCCGTCGCCTCGCGGAGGGCTCTGGCGCGTTCGGGGTCGAGCAGGATGTCGGCGAGCGCGGCCAGCAGCGGCACGTGCCCGTCGCCCTTGGCCGCGATCCCCACGCACAGTGTCACGCGTTCGCCGTCCCAGTCGACGCCTTCGGGGAAGCGCACGACGCAGATCGCGTCGTGCCGGACGACCTCCTTGGCGGCCGCCGTGCCGTGCGGGATGGCGACGCCCTCGCCGACGTACGTGGACAGGGTCCGCTCGCGTTCGAGCATGGCCTCGACGTACGGCTCGGTGACCGCGCCGACGTCGACCAGGGCGCGTCCGCAGCGGCGGATCGCCTCGTCGCGGTCGGCCGCCCGCTCGTGCAGCAGCACGGCGCGCAGGTCGAGCAGGTCGTCACGCATCGACGACGCCGCCGTTCCTGATCGTGGCGATCAGCTTCGACACGGCCGGGTCGCCGAGGAAGATCTGGAACGGCACCAGCACCTTCCCGGGGGCGGAGGCCCGGGCCCGGTCGGCGAGCCCGGCGTGGCACAGCACCACGTCGGCGTCGTCCGGGATGGAGTTGACCGGCGTGTGCTCCACCACGACGCCGCTCGCCTTGAGCTGCTTGCGCAGCTGGCTGGCCAGCATCACGCTGCTGCCCATGCCGGCGTCGCAGGCCACGATGATCTTGCGAATGTCCTTGCTGTCGATACCGGCCATGGTCATGCCTCCTTGACTACGGGACGGGCCGGCGACTCTTCGGCGGCCTCGCCGTTCTCGCTGGTGAGCGCGCTCCGCTCGGGCTGCGGGGCCGGGGTGACCGGCGCGGACTCGGCGGGCTCGGGGCCGGCCTCGGCGGGCGGCTCCTTCTCGCCCCGGCCGAAGCCGAGCAGGACCGCCGCCACCACGAACGTCACCGCGGTCGCGATCACGATCCCGGCCAGCATGCCGAGCCAGCCGCCCCTCGGTGTCACCGCCACGTAGGCGAAGATGCTGCCCGGCGACGGCGTCGAGACGAGCCCCGCGCCGGTGATGAGGAAGGTGAACACCCCGGCCGCTCCGCCGGCGATGACGGCGAGGATGAGGCGCGGCTTCATCAGCACGTACGGGAAGTAGATCTCGTGGATGCCGCCGAAGAAGTGGATGATCATCGCGGCGGGCGTGCTCGGGCGTAGCGAACGCGGGCCGAACAGCAGGAAGGCGAGGAGCAGGCCGAGACCGGGACCGGGGTTGGACTCCAGCATGAACAGGATCGACTTGCCGGTCTGCGCGGCCTCGGCGATGCCGAGCGGGCCGAGCACGCCGTGGTTGATGGCGTTGTTGAGGAACAGGACCTTGGCCGGTTCGATGAGGACGGAGGCGATGGGCAGCAGGTCGTTGTTGACCAGCCAGCCGACCGCGTTGCCCGCTCCCGTGGTGATCGTGCGGACGATGGGGCCGATGCCCCAGACGCCGGCCACGGCCATGGCGCCGCCGACGATGCCCGCGGTGAAGTTGTCGACCAGCATCTCGAACCCGGCCCTGGTCCGCTGCTCGGTGAACTTGTCGACATATTTCAAGATGTACGCGGCCAGGGGGCCGACGATCATGGCCCCGAGGAGCATGGGGACGTCCGACCCCACCACGACGCCCATCACGGCGACCGCGCCCACCACCGCGCCGCGCTGCCCGTGGACCATCCGGCCGCCGGTGTAGGCGATCAGGACGGGCAGCAGGATCTTGACGATCGGGCCGACCATGGCCTCCATGGCCGGGTTCGGCAGCCATCCGGTCGGGATGAACAGCGCGGTGATCAGGCCCCAGGCGATGAACGCGCCGATGTTCGGCATGATCATGCCGGCCAGATGGCCGCCGATTCGCTGGACGGTGGCCTTGACTCCGGATCCGTAGACCGGGGGAGTGTAGGTGTCGGCCATTGCACGTGCTCCTTCAGGGGGGTGAGCAGGCTCTCCGGGAGGGGAGTCGAGGAGGTCAGGGAGCCGGCACGGGTGGCAGCGGCTCCCGTCCGGGGGCGGGGTGGCAGGTGGTCAGCGGGCGGGTCAGGTCGGGCGGGCCGGTGCGCACGCGCGCGCGGTCGATGTCGGACGGGCCGGGCATCCGGCTGCCGGGCAGGCGGACCGCGGCCGCGCCCCAGGCCAGCGCCTCCACCAGGGCGGCCTCGCCCCGGCCGCCGCCGGCCAGGAACCCGGCCAGCATGGCGTCACCGGCGCCGACCGAGCTGCGCGGCTCGCTCACCGCGGCCTCGCCGTACCAGACGTCCCGGTCCTGGACGAGGACGGCGCCGTCGGCCCCGAGGCTGGCCAGCACGGTGCGCGCGCCCGCCGCCCGCAGCAGGTCCGCCGCCTCGACCACGTCGCCGACGCGGAGGATCGGCAGGCCGGTGGCGGCGGCGAGCTCGTCGAGGTTCGGCTTGATGAGGGCCGGGCCGGCGCCGAGGGCGGCGACGAGGGCGGGGCCGCTGGTGTCGACGGCGACGTGGATGCCCGCCCCGGCGAACCTGCGGCACAGCCGCGCGTAGACGTCGGCGGGCACCTCGGGCGGCAGGCTGCCCGAGGCCACCACCCAGTCGGCCTCGTGCGCGGCGGCCAGCACGGCGTCGGCGACCGTGTCGAGCTCGGCGGGCGTGAGGGCCGTGCCCGGCTCGTTGATCTTGGTGACCGTGCCGTCCGGCTCGGCCAGCGTGACGTTGGACCGGGTGGTGCCCGCCACCGGCACCGTCACCATGTCGAGCCCCTCCAGCGCGAGCAGCCGGACCAGCTGCCTGCCCTCGTCGCCGCCGAACGGCACCACGGCCCGCGAGGCGACCGCGTTGGCCAGCAGGGCGCGGGAGACGTTGACGCCCTTGCCGCCGGGGTCGAGGCGGGCGGCGGCGGCGCGGATCACGGCGCCCCGGGCCAGCGTCGCGATCTCGATCGTGCGGTCGAGGCTCGGGTTGAGCGTCAGCGTGAGGATCATGCGCGGACCACCTCGGGGCCGGCCGCCGACAGGTCGGCGGCCAGCGCTATGTCCAGCCCCGTGTCGCTGATCACCACGTCGATCTCGCCCAGCGCGGCGAACCTGGCCAGGTAGGTGTTGGTGAACTTCGTGTGGTCGGCCAGCAGCACGCAGCGCTGCGCGGCCCGGACCATCGCCCGCTTGATCGCCGCCTCCGCCGGGTCGGGCGTGGTCAGGCCCTTGGCCGCCGAGCAGCCGTTGGTGGCCATGAACGCCACGTCCACGTGCAGGTGCGCCAGGGGCTGCAGTGCCCAGTCGTCGACCGTGGCCAGGGTCCGCCCACGCACCCGCCCGCCCAGCATGATGACGTTCAGGTTGCCGCGGGTGGCCAGCGCGGTCGCCAGCGGCGGCGAGTTGACCACGACCGTGAGCTCCCGGTCGGCGGGCAGCACCTGCGCCAGGCGGCCCGTCGTGCTCCCCGCGTCGATGATCACCGAGCCGTCCTCGGGCAGCTCGGCCAGCGCGGCCTTGGCGATGCGCTCCTTCTCCGCGGTCATCACCTCGTCGCGGGTGGCCAGCGCGGGCTCGAACCCCAGCCGCTCCACGGGGATGGCGCCGCCGTGCACCCGGCGCAGCACGCCGGCCCGCTCCAGCACGGTGAGGTCGCGGCGGATCGTCTCGGTCGTCACGTCGAGCTCGTCGGCCAGGGACACCACATCGAC
Organism: Nonomuraea sp. CX421; assembly: GCF_059358955.1. Classification (NCBI taxonomy): domain Bacteria; kingdom Bacillati; phylum Actinomycetota; class Actinomycetes; order Streptosporangiales; family Streptosporangiaceae; genus Nonomuraea; species Nonomuraea sp. CX421. The sequence continues at coordinate 122,302 of NZ_JCADBK010000010.1, forward strand.
CCGGCCCGCGGCCCGCGCCCTGCGGAGGATCTCCTGCTGCCGCTCCTCGGCGTACATGATGTTGATTCACCGCCGTTTCAGTTGGTTTCCCCTGTGTTTATACCCGTTTCTGTGGCTAGGTCAAGGGTCTGGTAGGTATGTCGGATGCGAATCAAGCCGTGGGCCGCCATGGCGGCGGCCGTGCCCCTCGCGGCGGGCTGCGTCGCCGCCCCTCAGGCCGCCGCTCCCGCCCCGGCCGCCGGCGGTACCCCCGCGTCGAGCGAGAAGGTGAGCGTCCCGGCGCCCGGCGCGGCGGCCACCCCGTCGGCCCGGCCGCCGCGCGTCCCGGCCGGCACCACCGCGGCCTGGGTCGTCTTCGACCGGCGGCAGCGCGCGATCGTGGCGCACCGCAACGCGCACCGGAGATACCGCTCGGCCTCGGTGGTCAAGATCCTGATCGCGATCGACCACCTGGAGTCGCGCAAGACCGTCCCCGCCGCCGACGCCCGGCTGCTCAGGATCATGCTGCGGTCCAGCGACGACGACGCGGCCACGAGCCTGTGGTCGCGCAACGGCAAGGGCGCCATCATCGTGCGGACGGCCCGCAGGCTCGGCCTGTCCGACACCGCCCCGCCGCCCGCCACCCACCCCGGCTTCTGGGGCTACACCTCACTGAGCGCGTACGACATCGTGCGCACCTACCGCTACCTGCTCGACCGGGCCGCGCCCCGGGTCAGGGACACCATCCTCGGCCACCTGCGCAAGGCCACGCCGTGCGGCACCGACGGCTTCGACCAGACCTTCGGCATCCCGCGCGCCGTCCCCCGGCCGTGGGCGGTCAAGCAGGGCTGGTCGGGCTTCGGCGCGGTCCCCACGATCCGCTGCCGCCCTGCCGGGCAGGCAGGACCGGCCGTCCCGGCAGGGCCGGCGGTGGACGGCTCGGCCATCCCCGGCGCTCCGATCCCGGACGGTCCGGCCGTCGTGGGCGCTCCGATCTCGGGTGGGTCGATCTCCTTGGTCGCGCGGCGGGCCGCCGGCACGGGCGTCCCCGACTACGGCCGTCCGGTGCTGCACACGACCGGCCTGGCCGGCGGGGACGACCGGTTCGTCATCGCCGTCCTGACCGCCCACCCCGCCGCAGGCACGTGGAACGCCTCGGTCCGGCGGATCACCCAACTGACCGCCGCCCTCTACCGGAACGCCTCCTAACGGAAGGTGAACATCCGCCCGCCCGGCTCCAGCCCTCTCGGCGGCCCGGTGTAGCGGTGCACGCCGACGCAGAAGCCGTCGCCGCTCTCCAGGTGGACATGCTCGAACCCTTCGCGTTCGAACCACGCGCGGACCGAGGGCACCAGGTCGGGTTCGCGCCGGTGCCGGGTCCAGATCACGGTCGCGCCGGGCGCGCACAGCTGGGGCAGCACGGTCACGGTGCGTTCGACGTCGTCGTCGCCGAGGTTGCCGAAGATGCCGCACGCGATGACCAGGTCGGCGGGCACGGCGCCGAGGTAGGCGCTGGTCAGCGCGGCGTCGGCGCACACCACCTCGACGCCCTCGGGCGCGTTGGCGCGTGCCAGCCGGACGTTGCGCTCGTCCAGTTCCACCAGCCGGGCCCGCACCCGGCCGCGCCCGGGATGCTCGGCGAGCACCGGCAGCAGGTCGCGCCCCTGCCCGGCGCACAGGCTGACCACGCTCTCAGCCCCCTCGTCGAGGGCCTGCCGGATCCACCGCCGCACGACGAGCAGCCGCTCACGCAGGGGAGAACCGGGCCGGTCGTAGTCGTCGTGCCAGTCCAGCCAGTCGCGATCAGTCATGATCACGATAGTGGTGGAAGTCGGCGGCCGAATCAATCCGCGCGACCGCCGTGGGTGATGCGCCGGAGCCCGGCCGCATGTCACGACCGTCGAGGCTCGACAGCCCGTTGAGCGCGATCTCGATCCCCCGCCGCCCGGCGGCCAGAGTGTCCTCGTTCGAGCCGCCCTGCTGCTGGGCGACCAGCCCCGCCACGGCCAGCGCACCCATGAAGCTCCCGACCGCCGCCCCGGCCGACACGGGATCCAGCTCGGGATAGACCTCGCACAGGGCCTCGGCCACCCGGGGCTGCGCCTCCATCATGAGCGCCAGCCCGCGCGCCCGCAGCGCGGGCTCGGTGAACATCAGCCGCGCCCGCAGTGGTGACAGTGCGAAGTCCAACTCGTCGTCCTCGGCCAGGCTCTGTACCAGGGCCTCGAACATCCGGCTCAGCAGAGCCCCCAGAGGCTCGCCCGGTCGCCGTCCGGCGACCACGTCGAGCATGGTCCGCTCGCGCTCCTCGGCGTGCAGGAAGAGCACATCCTCCTTGCTGGTGAAGTACGCGAAGAAGGTACGGGGCGCCACGTCGGCCGCCGCGGCGATCTCGGCGATCGTGGTCTGCTCGTAGCCGCGCTCGCTGAACAGTCGCACCGCGGCCTCCAGCAGCGCGCGCCGGGTGCGGACCTTCTTGCGTTCGCGATGACCTTCCACGACGCCACCCTACCGCACCCCCTGCTTTTATGCAGACGTTGCTATTTAGCAGTCTGTGCGCTTTTCTGGCAGGTATGGAAACCCTCAAGACGCTGCCGCTGGAACGCGATGACCCGTTCCAGCCTCCGGCCGTACTGAAAGAGCTCCACGGACCGCTGCACCCGATGACCTACGCCGACGGGCGGCCCGGCTGGCTGGTCACCGGCCACGCCGAGGCACGCGCGGTGCTCGACGATCCGCGTTTCAGCAACACCTCGCAGGGCGCCGCGCCGCCGATCAAGGAACTGGCGCCCCCCGAGGGGCTGGCGGATCTGGTGATCCCGCCGGGCTTCTTCATCGCGATGGACGACCCCGAGCACTCCCGCTACCGCAGGTTGCTGACCGGGCACTTCAGCATGCGGAAGATGCGGCGACTGGAGCCCAGGATCCAGGAGATCATCGACGGCCGGCTCGACGAGATGGCCCACGCCGGAGCTCCCGCCGACCTCGTTCGCGCGTTCGCGCTGCCGATCCCGTCGCTGGTGATCTGCGAGCTGCTCGGCGTGCCGTACGCCGAGCGTTCGCGCTTCCAGGACACCACCGCGCGGGCGGTGAACCTCGACAACTCCATCGAAGAGCGGGGCGCCGCGGGCGCCGAGCTGATGGCCTACCTCTCCGAGCTGGTCGGGCGCAAGCGGGCCGACCCCGGCGAGGACCTGCTCAGCGAGCTGGTCGCCGGTGGCGAGCTCGACCACGAGGAGCTCACCGGGGCGGCCACGCTGCTGCTGACCGCCGGGCACGAGACGACCGCGAACATGCTGAGCCTGGGCACGTTCCTGCTGCTGTGCCGCCCCGACCAGGCGGACCTCGTACGCGCCGATCCCGGCGTCGCGCAGAGCGCGGTCGAGGAGCTGATGCGCTACCTCAGCATCACGCACATCGGCCCGATCCGGGTCGCCAGGGCCGACGTGCCGCTCGCCGGGCAGACGATCAGAGCCGGTGAGACCGTGACGATCTCCCTCCCGGCCGTCAACCGGGACCCGGCCCGCTTCCCGGACCCCGACCGCTTCGACGTCACCCGCCAGGCCGGGCAGCAGCTGGGCTTCAGCCACGGCATCCATCAGTGCCTCGGCCAGCAACTGGCCCGCCTGGAGATGCGGCTGGCCTATCCGGCGCTGCTGCGCCGCTTCCCCACGCTGCGGCTGGCCGTACCCGCCGAGGAGGTGCCGTTGCGGCCACGGGCCACCATCTACGGCGTGGCCGCCCTGCCGGTCACCTGGTGACGCAACGGAGCCGAACCCCTGACCGTCCCGCCCGAAGGCGATCGTGGACCTCCGTGGTCTCACTCGCGGGCTCCAACACCGGCTCATCCGTCAGGACGCGTACCCGAGGATCTGCCGCGCGGCTGATGTGATCATGGCGGTGGGCGCCTAGCATGCGCGAGTGCATGCTAAGGCCGTGTCCCTGGCCCGGCGCCACCCGCTGCTGGTGGACGGGGTGGTGGCGGTCATGCTGACCGTCGGGTCGTGGGTTTTCCCCCTCATCGAACCCCAGCCGCCGGACCGGCCGCCCGACGCGCTCGGCCTGGCGGTCAGCGCACTGGTCAACCTGCCGCTGATCTGGCGCCGCCGCTGGCCGGTGACGGTGCTGCTGGTCTCCTGCGCTGCCGCGATGACCTATCACGAGCTGGGCTACCACTACGGGCAGAACAACATGGGCCCGCTGCTGGCGCTGTACTCGGTGACCGTGCACCGTCCGCCGTGGGCGGTGGCGCTCGGCAGCGCCCTGGTGCTGATCGAGTGGACGCATGCCAACACGTGGCTGCCCGGCGCGTTCTGGTCGGCCCTGGGCAACGCGACGTTCGTGGTGGGCTGGGTGTTGGTCTTCGCCACCGGCATGCGTCTGCTGGCCGTACGGAACCAGCAACTGGTGGATCTGACCGAGCAGCTGCGGCGCGAGCAGGAGGCGTCCGCCGCCCGGGCGGTGGCCGAGGAACGGGTGCGAATCGCCCGCGAGGTCCATGACGCCGTGGCCCACAACGTCAGCGCCATGGTGATCCAGGCCGACGGCGCCGAGGCCGCGCTGCTGGACGCGGACCTGGCGGAGGTGAACGGGGCCATCGGGGCGATCGGGCGGTTGGGCCGGGCCGCGCTGGCTGAGCTGCGGCTGGTCGTCGGCATGTTGCGCGAGGCGCCGATGGCGCCGCAGCCGGGCATCGAGGCGATCAACACCCTGGTAGAACGGCTGCCGCTGAAAGTACGGTTACGGATCGACGGGCCCGTCCGCCCGGTGTCGCCGGGATTGGGGCTGGCGGCCTATCGGATCGTGCAGGAGGCTTTGACCAACGCCCTCAAGCACGCCGGGAAGGAGGCCACGGCCGAGGTGATGCTCCGCTATGCCGACGACGGGCTGCACCTGCGCATACGCGACGACGGCGGCCGCTCCGGCGGCCCGGCCCAGCCGGGCGGGCCTGGGCACGGGTTGGTCAACATCCGGGAGCGGGCGGCCATGTTCGGCGGGACCAGCCGCGCCGTCCCGCTGGAAGGGGCAGGTTTTCAGGTCGATGCGACACTGCCGTGGGCGTAGGACGCCATGACCACCATTCGGGTGCTGCTCGTCGACGATCAGGAACTGGTCCGCACCGGCATCCGGCTGGTGCTGCGCAGGAAGCCCGAGATCACCGTGGTCGGCGAGGCCGCGGACGGCAAGCAGGCGCTGGAACTCCTGGCCGAGGTCGAAACCGACGTCGTCGTCATGGACATCCGCATGCCCGGCATGGACGGGCTGGAGGCCACCAAACGGATCTGCGCCACGGAAGGGCCGAAGGTGTTGATCTTGACCACCTTCGACCTCGACGACTACGTCTTCGGCGCGCTCAAGGCCGGCGCGAGCGGATTCCTGCTCAAGGACACCGGGCCGCAGGCCTTCACCGAAGCGATCAAGATCGTGCACCGCGGTGAGTCCGTGCTGGCGCCGTCGGCCACCCGGCTGCTGGTCTCCCACTTCGTCACCCATCAGCCATCGCGCCCGGCGCACGCCTCCGACAGGCGTGCCGGGCTGTTGAGCCGCCGCGAGCGCGAAGTTCTCGCCGAGATCGCCATGGGCCTGTCCAACGCCGAGATCGCGGCCCGGATGTTCCTCTCGGAAGGCACCGTCCGCACGCACATCAGCCACATCCTGGCCAAGCTGGGGCTGCGTGACCGCGTGCAGGCCGTGATCTTCGCCTACGAGAACGGGCTGATCAAGCCCGGCTGAGTGCGGCGGCCCCCCCGATGACCGGCAGGACAAGACGTCAGGAACGGCATGCCCGCTCCTCAGCGCCTCCCGGGCCTGCGCGGGGCGCAGGCCCGGGAGGTCCGCCGGAGAGCCTCGGCGCGGGGTCAGTTCTTGCGGTAGAACCGCCACTTCTGGCCCGGGCTCGTGGCGATGCATTCCCAGAGAACGGCGTCGGCCTTCGTGACCACGCTCCTGCCGATGGCCAGGCACTTCTGCTGGGAGTTCACGTTGACGATCTTGCCGACGTTGCCGCCGAGGTGGTAGAAGCCCCACTTCTGGCCCGGGCTGCCGAGGCAGTCCCAGATGATGGCGGGAGCACCGTTGGCCTGGCTGCTGTTGCCGATGGCCAGGCACCTCGTGAGCGAGGAGACGTGCCTGGGCTTGATCGCTCCGTCGCCGGCGATGTACCAGAGCTGGTTGTAGTTGCCGTTGCACTGGTACTGGATCACCTGGGCGCCGTTGCCGGTCTTGGCGCCCTCGACGTCGAGGCACAGGCCGCTGTTGTCGTTCTTGATCACGTACCATCCGGCGGCCTGAAGTGCGGATTCGTCCCATGGCACGGGCTCGGGAGCAGGGTCGGCGGTGGCTGCTGCCGGGGTCGCGGCCAGGACCGTCGCCATGACGGCGAGGGCGATCATGCGTAACGGCTTGGGCATGGACCTCTCCTTCTGGAGGATCTTGCGGGGAACGTGCGTCCCCACTATCCGTTCGCCGCCGGGTGGCGCACATCGGCCGGGCCGCTGAATCGCCGCTCTGCCCTGCCGCTGATGCGGCCGGCTCGAAGATCTGCCTCATCGGTCCGGATGCGCGCGGCTGACCGCGGCTCAGCCGACGTAGGCGGCGTAGACCTTCTTCGGCACCACCATGCGCCACGCCTCCAGGACGAGCTCGCGCATCTCCTGCTCGTCGATGGCGGCCAGACGTACGAGCAGCCAGTTGTAGCGCAGCTCGGACTCCGGCGGCAGCAGGAACCTGTCCGGCTCGGCGGCGACCAGCGCGGCGCGCTCCTCCTTGGGGAACGCGAACCCCATCACCGACTCGTCGCGTGAGAACGCCACATAGACGATCGAGCCCACCCGGAACTTGATCCGGTCTCTGATGAGGTGCTCCGAGGAGCGGGGGAAGGTCGACGTGAGCCGTCGTACGTCCTCGACTGTGACCACGCGGACAATCTACGTGTTGCCCTCGGCGGCCGAGATGTCAGCGAGGGCGGACTTCGGGTCGCGTTCCATCGCGAGGTCGCCCAGGCTGACGATGCCGACGGCGCGTCCGTCCTCCACGACCGGCAGCCGGCGCACGGCGTGGCTCCGCATGAGCTGGACGGCCTGGTCGATGGTGGTGTCGGGCCCGACCACCTCGACCGCCGGCGTGCAGGCCTCGCGCACGGGCGTGTCGGGGCCCTTGTCGTCGGCGACCAGCCGGACGGTGATGTCGCGGTCGGTGACGATGCCGCTGATCCGGCCGTTGTCGTTGACGATCACGGCGCCCGTGTCGTTGTCGCGCATCAGCGCCGCCGCCACGGCGACGGACTGGTCGGCCTCGACCGTCGCGGGGTGGGCCGTCATCACGTCTGCCACGGTGTCCGCCATGAGAGTCCTCCTGAGTGCGGGTCCGGTCGATTTGTCATCGATCGGACCCTTCTACCCGGTTTGCTGAGGGTCAGTCAGACACTCTGGGCGCGTGACTCCGTGTACGCCGCCAGCACCTGCTTGCGGCGCTTGGCCGGCAGGCGGTCGATGTAGAGGTGGCCGTCGAGGTGGTCGGTCTCATGCTGGAGGCAGCGGGCCAGCATGCCGGTGCCCTCGACGGTGACCGGGGCGCCCTGGGCGTCGAAACCGTGGACGACGGCGTGGTCGGGACGGGGGAGCGGGGCGTACTGGCCGGGCACCGACAGGCAGCCCTCCTCGCCCGTGTCCAGCCGGCGCCGGCCCAGCGCAGGCAGCTCCAGCGACGGGTTGACCACCACGCCCCTGTGGTGCTCGTCGTCGGCGTCGGGGCAGTCGAAGACGAACACCCGCAGCGCCACGCCGATCTGGTTGGCCGCCAGCCCCACGCCCTCGGCCGCGTACATGCTCGCGAACATGTCGTCCACCAGCGCCGTCAAAGCGTCGTCGAACCTGGTCACCGGCTCGCATGGCGCGTGCAGCACCGGGTCGCCCACGTGAACGATCGGCCGGACCTCTCCCACGACCAACGCCTTTCCGGTTGGGGCTGTGTCGCCGCAAGTCTACGGCGTAGCAGGACACCGCCATGTTCTCGTATATTGATACAAATCTTCTCTTATATTGAGACAAGGAGTAGAGTCCTGGCACCTACCGGGACAGGGAGTTCTGATGGACGCTGTATACACGCATGGCCACCACGAGTCCGTGCTGCGCTCACACCGGTGGCGCACCGCCGCCAACTCGGCCGCCTACCTGCTGCCCCACCTGACCCCGGAGACGAGACTGCTCGACGTGGGCAGCGGCCCCGGCACGATCACGGCCGATCTGGCGACCAGGGTGAGCCACGTGACGGCGTGCGAGGTGACCGAGGAGGCGCTGGCGCTCACCAGGGCCGGGCTCGCGGGCACGGCCAACGCCGGCTTCGCCGTCGCGGACGCGCACGCACTGGAGTTCGCCGACGACACCTTCGACGTGGTCCACGCCCACCAGGTCCTGCAGCACCTGGGCGACCCGGTCCTGGCCCTGCGCGAGATGCGCCGCGTGACGCGGCCGGGTGGCCTGGTCGCGGCCAGGGACAGCGACTACTCCGCGTTCGCCTGGTATCCCCGCCTCCCGGCGCTGGACGAGTGGATGGCGCTCTACCAGCGGCTCGCCCGGGCCAACGGCGGCGAGCCGGACGCCGGTCGGCGACTGCTCTCCTGGGCCCGTGCCGCCGGCTTCACCGACCCCACCGCCACCTCATCGACCTGGTGCTTCGCCACTCCGGAAGACCGGGCATGGTGGGGCGGCATGTGGGCCGACCGAATCCTGCACTCCGCCCTGGCCGATCAGGCCCTCGCCTCCGGCGCGGCCACCCCCGCCACCCTGCGCCGCATCTCCGACGCCTGGCTCCAGTGGTCCGAGACTCCCGACGGCTGGCTCTCCATCCTCCACGGCGAGATCCTCTGCACGGCCTGACCTGTTCGCTGGATCGACCTGCGCTCTGAGGATGTCATCAAACGTAGAAATACGGCGCCCGGCCCGCACTGTGCCGGCAAGTGACGGCTTCAGCTACGGCGAGCAGGCCAAGGGCCGGAAACGGGCGCTTCAGCATCGGCGAGAAGCCAGGCGACGGACCCCGGCCCGTTCTGCGGCGGGCAGACAGGACGGCGGGGGCAGTGAAGCGGAGGCGGGTGGGCGTTCCGGCCGACTTAAGACCGTGCCAGGTACCCCCGCGCCCGGAACAAGGCCGAAGGCGAACATCACCAGACCCCGGGCAATCGCGGTCGGCCGGAACGCCCACCCGCCTCCGCGGCACTCGCACAAGCCCGCACAAGCCCGCACAACCCCGTCAAACCCCCAAGGACCGCACCCGCTGCCACTGCGGATCCCGATAAAGCACGACATCGGTGCCGTCGATGAGCTCATCAGGCGCGGACAACATGGCGATCTCACCGGCAGCCTGCAACTCCAGCAACAGATCCCGCACCCGCGGCCCGACGGGCAACCGCCCGGCGGGCAGCCCGAGCCCGGCCCGCACCAGATCGGCGACCTGCGACAGATGGAAGGGCCCGTCGAGCTCACCCACCACACCCCGCACGACACTCATGGTGATCAGCTGCTCGGCCTCGGTGTAGGCCAGCTGCCAGGTGATCTGCTCACGCCGGCCACCGGTCCCGGCACAGGCGGTACAGCCACGCGAAAGATCCGGCGCCAGCAGCTCCTCGGCCGACCCGAGACAGACCGTGCACTGCTGGTGCTCGGCGGCGTGCACCTCGGCCGTCATGCGGTCGGCCAGGTGGAGGCCGCAGTCACAGGTGTACGTGTCGCCGAGGATGACGCCGGGTTGCGGGGTGATCGTGTGCTTTGTCATCTCGCCGACCTTACCCGCGAGCCTGGGCGAGTCCGTGCAGCCGGCGCAGCGCCTTGCGGGCCGCGGCCGACACCTGCGCGTCCGGATGCCGGTCGATGAACACGCGCAGCACCTGCCCGGTCCACGGATGATCGCCGAGTGCCAGCAGCGCGATGGTGCCGGCCTGGTCCTCGGGCGCCATGCCCATGCCGACCGACTCGACGACCTCGTCCGACTCCCCGCCGAACTCCAGCAGCGTCGCCGCCATGTCCACCAGCACCCAGGCGATCTCGTCGGGCGCCGGGTGGCGATCGTCGCGGCCCAGCCGGGCGCCGATCACGGCTCCCACCCGGGGCGTGCCGAGCAGCCGGTCGAGCACCTCGCGGCCCTCGTCGCCGAGGTCGGTGGCGAGCAGTTCCACGCCGATCGCCCGGCCCAGCGGGCTCGCCTCGACGAGCGCGGCGCCGATCTCCTCCGCCGCCTTGCCCCTCTCGCGGGTGGCCAGCCAGCCGGTGAGCTCTTCGAGGCGTTCGCGCTCGGGGTAGCAGCGCAGGCAGTGCAGCAGCGCGGCGGCGTCCTCGGTGGCGAGCGACCCCATCACGGGAATCTCCTGCCCGGTCACCTCGGCGATCACCTGCCTCCCGGCCCACAGCCCGAGCGGCGTCAGCGTGGGCGGCTCCGCGGGCCGTGCCAGGCCGAGCGAGACGAGCTCGCCGGGCACCCCGCCCGCCGAGGTGCCCGGCGTCTCGCCGGCCGCCTCACTCCCCGTCTCACTCGCCGCCTCGCGGCCGAGGAACAGCCGGACGACCCGCACCAGGTGCGCCTCGCCGAGCACCCGTCGGCGAACGTCCTCCCAGACCCGCAGCACCTCCTCGTCGTCCCCGTGCCGCAGGACCTCGATCATCTCGGCCCCACCCAGCTCGTCGACCTCCACGGTGTCAGGCAGTCCGGGCCCAGAGGCCGAGGCGGCGGGATCGGCAGAGCGGAGCAGAGCCTCGGCCAGGGGAGTGGCGCGAACGGCCGCGGCCAGTTCCGGCGTGGCCGGCAGGCGAATGGGTGGCTGGAGGGGGAGGGTGTCGTCATAGGTGCCCACGGCACTTATCCTGTCGCACCCCTGCCGGGTTTAGCCTAAAGTCGGCCGTACCCGAAAAGTCGGAAGAAAGGAGGCGCTGAGATGTCCCGCAACGACCGGACGCTCACCGCGTCCGTTTCCACTCTTCGGAGGAACCGTGCTTTTCCGTCCCACGGTCGAGTCTGACCTCGACCGCCTGCTCGGCTGCGTCGTCGACGAGTCCATCAGCTGGGCCCACCCCGACCGCCTGCTCACCTTCCTGAAAGACCGCCAGTACCGGCACGAGCGGGTCTGGATCGCCGAGGAGAACGGCGAGATCAGGGCCCGCGCCGTCTGGTGGGGCTTCCCCGACGGTGACCGGCCGCTCGCGCTCGACTGCCTCTACGTCCACCCGTCGGTCGAGGACCGCGTCGGCCTCGCCGCCGACCTGCTGCGACACGCCCATGAGGCGTACGGCGAGGCGCCCGCGTACCACGTGTTCCTGCGGACGGGCTGGCGGGACGACCCGAGGTCGTCGGCTGCCATCGCCTGGCGTCAGGAGGCCGGGCACCGGGCCGGGCTGACCGAGGAGCTGGAACGGCTCCGCTACCAGTGGACGACCGGCGCGCCGCTGCCCGGGCCGGCGGACCGGCTCGTCTTCCGTCCGGACCCCGACGACGAGGCGTTCGTGGCGGCGTTCCGCCGGGTGGCCGTCGGCTCGCTCGACGCGCACACCCGGCAGGCGCTGATCACGATGGACGGCGACGCGCAGGCGCGTGCGGACGTGGCCGACTACCGGAGCATGCCGGGCGACCGCGCGTGGTGGCGGCTCGCCTGCACCCTCGACGGCGAGCTCGTGGGCGTCGCGCTGCCGTCCGCGAACAACCAGGGCCCGGTCGTCGGCTACCTCGGCGTGGTGCCGGAACATCGCGGCCACGGCTACGCGGACGACCTGCTGGCCGAGATCACCCGCTTCCACGCCGAGCGCGGCGCCGCCCGGATCGTCGCCGACACCGATGTCACCAACGTCCCGATGGCCCGGGCCTTCGACCGAGCCGGCTACGACATCTTCGCCATCAGACTGGTCCTGTCCGCACAGCCGTGAAGGTCCACAGTCGTGACCACGGACCATCACGCCCACTAGGAGCGGACTGGAGAGCCTGCCGCGAAAGCGGATCAGGGCCGTAGGTGATCACGAGTGCGGGATCACCCGGCTCAGGCGCCACCGGCGCCGGCCGCCACACGGCCCGCCAAGCTCGCCGTTCGCCATCACCCGCCCGTGCCGGTCGCAGCCATCAACGAGCGGCCAAGACCGGCACGGGCGCCACGACCCTGGTATCACGTTCGGACAGATCCGGGCGGTCAGACCTCCACGCTCTCAGCCGGAGTGGAGGATCCGAAAGCGACCGGGTTCTGCCGGATCCCGATCAACGACTTGGACCGGGGTCCAAGCCCATTGCCAGACGCTGATGCCCGGCGTCCGGGAGAACCGGATCCGCCCACGGGTGCCTTCGACCGCGACGCGCGGCCAGGATTCGGCGATCCGCGCATGGTCCGCGCCGTGCGAACGCAGGACGTCGGCGAGGACGGCGACCGTGTCGTAGCCCTCGAAGGCGACGAAGGAGGGCGCTTCGCCCAGCCGCTCGCGGAGGGCGGTCTCGACTCGTGCGCCGAGTGGGCTGAGGCGCTCGGGCAGGTAGCGCAGGAACGGGATCGCGGCGCCCTCGTCGCCCAGCGACCTCGCCCATTCGGCGAACTCCGGTTGCCCGGCCGGAGCACCGATCATGATCTCGGCGAGACGCCGGTCGCGGCGGACGGACCTGACGATCGACACCGCCGGCTCCGGGAGGCCGACCAGAAGCAGGAGGGCTGTCGCGCGCTCGCCGACGAGCTCGTCGCACACGGCCGTGGGGGTGAGCGCGCGCATGTCGAGCTCGATGACGGTGCCGCCGCGTGGGGCGAGATAGTCCCGCAGAATACGGGCCCCGGACGCCCAGTAGACACTCGGCTCGGCCGCTACGGCGATCCGGCTGTGGCCCGCGCGGAGGAGGAAGTCCGCGTAGATCTGCCAGCCGTGGGACTGCGCCGGGGCGAGGCGCGCGACCCATTCCGTGGGCTGTTCGGTGAGCGCGTCGAGCACCGCCGACGAGCAGAGGAACGGCAGGCCGAGAGCGTCGGCCCTGGCGGCGGCGGCGCGGGCGACGACACTGTGGTATTCCCCCGCCAAGGCGGCCACGCCCAGGCGAGCCAATTCGTCCACGGCCGCCGCGGCCTTCCGCGGATCGGCCGCGGTGTCTCGGACCACCAGTTCGACTGGTTTTCCGACGATCCCGCCGGCGTCATTGACGTCGCGAACGGCCAGTTCGAGTCCAGCGAGCACGTGCCGGCCCGCCTCGACCCAGCCGGGCCGAGTCAACGGAACGAGAGCTCCGATTCGGACGGATGATCCGTCGGTCCGCTCGGCTCCAGGTGGCGTATCCATGCGTTGGCGTTCTCCCGTGTGACGATTCGGTGGCCGTTTGCCCGAATCGCAGCGTATTGCCCAACGGCGGTCCGTCAGGTCGGGCCCGGACGCGGGCGTCAGGTCGGGCCCGGACGCCGCGACAGATCCGGCCCGGACATCGCGTCACGTCATGGATGGCCCGCACCGGATTCGGGACGCCACGTCAGGTAGCGGACCGGCCGAGCCGGGCGCGCACCACCAGATCGTGCAGCGCCCCGGTGGCCGTGCCCGTTTCGGCGAGCCGGGACGCGTCCCTGGCCGCCTCCAGTTCGGCGGTCAGCCGCGCCACGTCGTCATCGGCCGCCGGCACGCGCGGCGCCCGCCCGTGCTCGGCCTCACGCTTGGCGACGACCAGCTCCGGCAGGTACGGCGGCCCGTACCGGAACAGCCGGGTCAGGTCGGCGACCAGCTCGCCGGTGCGCATCAGGTGGATGCCCGTCGCCAGCACCCGGAACGTGTAGAGCAACGGCTTCAGCTCGCCCGTCTTCCCGAACAGCCGCCACTGCGTCCGGGCGAACCCGAGGTAGTGGTGGGCGTGGTGGCGGGTCAGGCAGGCGGGCGCGAGGGCGATCAGCTCCTCGTGCAGCGGCGACGAGGCCACGACCAGCGGCGACAGGAGCTGTTCCAGCACGTAGCCGTTGCGGTTGAGCAGCAGCCCGCAGAACTTCGCCAGGTCGTGCGTGACGAGGTCGACCTCGACGCCGTCGCGGGTCCACGTGCGGTCGAGCGTGCCGGGGCCGGTGCGCAGCCCGACGACCTCTTCGACCGGCAGCAGGTGGACGCCCCGCAGGTCGACGTCGGAGTCGGCGGACGGGAAGCCGTACAGGTGCGCCCCGCTGACCGTCGCGAACACCAGGGGATGCGGCTGCTCGCCGGGGATCTCAGCCAACCAGCCGGGCAACGAGCCGGGCAACCGATGGGCGGCCGGGCGGGCAGCCCGGCAGGCAGGGTCACAGATGGTCCCGGCGAACGTCGACGAGAAAATCCTCCACCCGCGCCCGATCGGGCGCGGCCGGCAGCACGCTGTCGGCGGCGGCCAGTTCGGCGTTCAGGGCGCGGCGCCAGGCGTCGACCTCGGCCCATGGCACCTCGCCGCGCCTGATGGCGAGCAGCCGGTCGCGGTGCGGGCCCACCCGCACCTCCAGGTCGCCGTGCCGGACCAGGTGCAGCCCGCCGAGCAGCAGCCTGATCATGTGCATGGCCTGCTTCCACCTGGGCGCCGCCGGGTCGAGGCGGCGGAACTGGGCGTCGGCGTAGCCCGCGAACGTCTCGTGCGCGCGCCGCGACAGGAACGCCCCCCGCAGCTCCCGCAGCCGCTCCCCGGACGGGGTGACGACCTCCACGAGCGGCGACCACAGGCACTCCAGCACCGTCGGGTTGGCGTCGAGGGCGAGCACGCAGAAGCGCTCCACCTCCCACGAGAACTGCTCGGGCAGCGGGCCGTCGCGGTGCGTCGGCGGCTTGGTCAGCCGCCAGAAGTCCGGCGTGGGCGCCACGAACACCCCGCGCCGGTCGGTGTCGGAGCCGCCGGTCTCCAGGCCGTACGCCCGCGAGCCCGTCACCACGGACAAGATCAGATCATCGCTCACCCTCTCACCCTGGCAGGCGCGGGGGGTTGCGCGTACCGCGGCGGCGCTGGTCTGATCGACATGTGAGCGGTTTCGACGCCGTCTACCGGCGCAGCATCGACGAGCCCGAGCGTTTCTGGGCGGAGGCGGCCACGGGCATCGACTGGGAGGTGGCGCCCGCGACGGTCCTGCGTGACGGGCGCTGGTTCCCCGACGCGCGGCTCAACACCTGCTTCAACGCCCTCGACCGGCATGTCGAGGCGGACCACGGCGACCGGACGGCGCTGATCTACGACAGCCCCGTCACCGGCACCGTCCGTGCCTACACCTACGCCGAGCTGCTCGACGAGGTGGCGCGGACCGCCGGCCTGCTGCGCGACCTGGGCGTCGGCACCGGCGACACCGTGGTGATCTACATGCCGATGGTGCCCGAGGCGGTGATCGCCATGCTGGCCTGCGCGCGGCTGGGCGCCGTGCACTCGGTGGTGTTCGGCGGATTCGCCGCCAGCGAGCTGGCCGTGCGGATCGACCACGCCAGGCCCGTGGTGGTGCTGTCGGCGTCGTGCGGCATCGAGCCGTCCCGGGTGGTCGCGTACAAACCGCTGCTGGACGCCGCCCTGGAGGAGGCCGGGCACCGGCCCGGGCGCTGCGTGATCCTGCAGCGGCCCCAGGCGCCGGCGGCGCTGGTGGAGGGGCGCGACCTCGACTGGGCGTCGGCCGTGCGTGACGCCGAGCCCGCCGGCTGCGTGGCCGTGGCCGCCACCGACCCGCTCTACATCCTCTACACCTCCGGCACCACCGGCGCGCCCAAGGGCGTGGTCCGCGACAACGGCGGTCACGCGGTGGCGCTGCACTGGAGCATGTCCCACGTGTACGGCGCCGCCCCGGGAGAGGTCTTCTGGGCCGCCTCCGACGTCGGCTGGGTCGTGGGCCACTCCTACATCGTCTACGGGCCGCTGCTGGCCGGCTGCACGACCGTGCTGTACGAGGGCAAGCCGGTCGGCACGCCGGATCCGGGGTCGTTCTGGCGGGTGGTGGCCATGCACGGGGTGCGGACCCTGTTCACCGCGCCGACCGCGATCAGGGCAATCAAGAAAGAGGATCCGTCCGGAAATTTCGCGCGCAAGTGGGATCTGTCGATGCTGCGCTACCTCTTCCTGGCCGGGGAGCGGCTCGACCCCGACACCTACCACTGGGCGAGCGACCTGCTCGGCATCCCGGTCATCGACCACTGGTGGCAGACCGAGTCCGGCTGGCCGATCGCCGCCAACTGCGTGGGCATCGAGGCGCTGCCGATCAAACCCGGCTCGCCCACCAGGCCCGTCCCCGGCTACGACGTGCGCATCCTCGACTCCTCCGGCCAGGAGTGCCCGCCCGGCACGGAGGGAGCGGTCGCCATCAGGCTGCCGCTGCCCCCCGGCAACCTGCCCACCCTGTTCCGCGACGAGGCCCGCTTCACCGAGTCCTACCTGTCGCGCTTCCCCGGTCACTACCTGACGGGCGACGGCGGCTACCTCGACGACGACGGCTACCTCTACGTGATGGGCCGCATCGACGACGTCATCAACGTGGCCGGTCACCGGCTGTCGACCGGCCAGATGGAGGAGGTCATCGCGGCCCACCCGGACGTGGCCGAGTGCGCGGTGATCGGCGTCGCCGACGAGCTCAAGGGGCAGCTCCCGGTCGGCTTCGTGGTGCTCAAGGCGGGCGCCGACCGCGACCCGGCCGAGGTGGAGCGGGAGCTGACCGCGCTGGTCCGCGAGCGGATCGGCCCGGTCGCCGCCTTCCGCCGGGCCGTGGTGGTCGGCCGGCTGCCCAAGACCCGGTCCGGCAAGATCCTGCGCGGCACCATGCGCGACATCGCCGACGGGCGCGACTACCGCGCCCCGTCCACGATCGAGGACCCGGCGGCGCTGACGGAGATCGCCGACGCGCTCTGACATGTGGCGCGCACCGGCGACGGCGGACGCGGCGGACGCGACGCCGCCCGGGCGCGCGCCCGGGCCGAAGATCGCTAGGCGGCCGGGAGCTCCACGGTGATCGTCAGCCCGCCCTCGTCACGGGGCCGGGCGGTGACCGTGCCGCCGTGCGCCTCGGTGATGACCCGTACGATCGACAGCCCGAGCCCGCTGCCCCGGTCGGACCGCAGCCGGTCGCCGTGCAGCCGCCGGAACGGCTGGAAGATCGCCTCGATCTCGTACGGCGGCACCTGCAGCCCGGTGTTAGCCACCACCAGCTCCACCCGCTCGGCCCGCTGCCGGGTCGTCACCCACACCTCGCCCTTGGGATGGTTGTGCCGGATCGCGTTCTCCACGAGGTTCTGCACCAGCCGCTCCACCAGCACCGCCTCCCCGGTGGTGGGCGCCGAGTCGAGCAGCCGGTGAATCGTCACCTCCCGCTCGGCCGCCTCTGCGGCCACCTGGTCCAGCACGTGCTCGGCCACGTCGGTCAGGTCGAACGGCCGCCGGTCCAGCACCGCCTGCTCGCCCTCCGCCAGCGCCAGCAGCCCGTCGATGAGCCGTTCGTGCCGGGTGTTGACCAGCAGCAGCGACTCGCCGAGCCGTTTGACGTCGTCGGTCGCGTCGGGGCGGCGCACCGCCACGTCCACCAGCGTCCTGTTGATGGTCAGCGGCGTGCGCAGCTCGTGGGAGGCGTTGGCGACGAACCGCCGCTGCCCGTCGAACGAGCGGGCCAGCCGGTCGAGCATGGTGTCGAAGATGTCGGTCAGCTCCTTCACCTCATCTCGCCGCCCGTCGTAGCCGATGCGCTCGGTCAGGTCGTGGCTCTGCGCCACGCGGCGCGCGGTCTCGGTGACGTCCTTGATCGGCCGCGTCACCCAGGCCGCCGTCCGCCAGCCGAGCCCGAAGGCGCCCGCCGCGCCCGCCAGGACCGCGAACGAGCCAAGGGTGCGCACGGTGTGCAGGGTGTCGTTCTGGTAGATGCCGCGGACCTGGCTGACCCGCTGCTGGGCCACCGCGTAGCCGAGATCACCCCGCCAGTACTGTCCGATGTCCAGCGTGATGTACTCCGGCTGGCCGAGCCCCCGGCGGGGTTCGAGGCTCTGCCGCACCACGAGATAGAGGGCCGCGAGCAGCAGTGTCCCGACGAACAGGAAGACCACGGCGCAGGTGAGCGCGAACCGCAGGCGCAGGCTCATGGGATCCGGTAACCGGATCCGGGCACGGTCTCGATGACCTGCGGCTCGCCCAGCTTCTTGCGCAGCTTGGTCATCGTGGTCCGGACCGTGTTGGTGAACGGATCGATGTGCTCGTCCCATACCTTCTCCAGTAGTTCCTCGGCCGAGACGACCGCGCCCTGGGCGCGCAGCAGCTCGGCCAGCACGCCGAACTCCTTGCGGGCCAGTGGCACGTACCGGCCCTCGCGGAACACCTGCCGGTGCGCCCAGTCCAGCCGGACCCCCGCCCGCTCCAGCATCGGCGGGTCGGCCCGCCTGGCCCGGCGGCCGAGGGCGTGCACCCGCGCGACCAGTTCCTCGAACGCGAACGGCTTGGGCAGGTAGTCGTCGGCCCCCAGCGACAGCCCGGCCACCCTGGAACGCACGTCGCCCGCGGCGGTCAGCATCAGCACCCTGACCGGCCACCCTCGCTCGACGACCGTGCCGCACACGTCGTCGCCGTGCACCAGCGGGAGGTCGCGGTCGAGGATCAGCACGTCGTAGTCGTGGACGCCGAGCCGCTCGATCGCCGCCTCACCGTCGTAGGCGACGTCGACGGCCAGCGCCTCACCTCTCAGCCCCTCGGCGATCGAGTCGGCGAGCATCCGCTCATCCTCGGCGATCAGAACGCGCACCTGGCCCCCCAACAGAACACACAACCTGGCCCCAAAGATCATGAGTCCGCCAGTGTGCCCACACCGACATAACGCGGGCATAACCACAATCGGTGACGCCGACGTTATCGCGAACTCGCTGGACTTCGTCCCCTACGGCCGGGATCCGCCCGGCCCCGTCACCGGGGGACCACCATGGCCACCACCCTCACG
Source organism: Nonomuraea sp. CX421 (assembly GCF_059358955.1). NCBI lineage: Bacteria > Bacillati > Actinomycetota > Actinomycetes > Streptosporangiales > Streptosporangiaceae > Nonomuraea > Nonomuraea sp. CX421. The sequence continues at coordinate 141,155 of NZ_JCADBK010000010.1, forward strand.
GCGTTCGCCCGTTCACGCACGCGCGGCGTGACCGCGCGCGAGCGCCAGGGGCACCGGCTGTTCGCGATCGTGCTCGCACTGGCCGCCGCGCTGCGCGTGCTCGTCATGCTCGGGTACGACACCGCGCAGCTCTACTGGTACGACTCCTTCACCTACCTCGACACCGCCGTCCATATGCGACCGCAGGGGGCCCTGCACCCGGCGGGCTACTCCTGGTTCCTGTGGCTGCTGCGGCCCTTCCACAGCGTGGAGGTGGTCGCCGGGGTGCAGCACGCGATGGGGCTGGGCATCGGCGTGATGATCTACGTGCTGCTGCGCCGCCGGTCGCTGCCCGGCTGGGGCGCGAGCCTGGCCACGGTGCCGGTGCTGTTCGACCCGTCGTTCGTGCGGCTGGAGCACGCCATCCTGTCCGACCTGCAGGTCATCTTCCTGGTCGTGGCGGCGCTGCTCGTCGTGATGTGGCGTGAGCGGGTCTCCACCCGGGCCGCCGCGCTGGCCGGGCTGCTGCTCGCGCTGGCCGGTCTCACCCGCACGGCCGCGGTGCCGCTGCTCGGGCTGCTCGTGCTCTACCTGCTCCTCCGGAGGACGGGATGGCGCAGGATCGTGGCCGCGGCGCTCGCAGGGGCGCTGCCGCTGCTCGCCTACGGCGGCTGGTACGCCCAGCACCACGGCAGGTTCGCGCTCAGCGGCTCCGACGGCGTCGCGCTGTGGGCGCGGACCATGACCTTCGCCGACTGCTCGATCATCCGCCCGCCCGCGAAGGAGGCCGTGCTCTGCCCGAACGGCACCGTGGTGGACGCCGCCTCCGAGTACGTCTGGGCGCCCGGCGCCTCCCTCAACCGGCTGCCCGGCGACCGGTTCGCCTACAACGACCTGGCCAGGAGCTTCGCCCTGCGGGCCATCGCCGCCCAGCCGCTGGACTACCTGCGCGAGGTGGCCGTGAACACCTCGCTCGCCTTCACCTGGGAGCCGGTGCCGCACCCGGACCGGGTCACCCCCATGTCCACCTTCCCGCACGGCTCGTGGACGCTGCCGGAGCAGCACGGGCTCATCGGGAAGGTCCGCCGGGAGTACGACACCGGCATCCGCGGCATGAGCTCGGTCGAGCCGTGGGGCACGATCCTGGCCGCCTACCCCTATCCGTGGTTCCTGCACGGGACCCTCTTCGGCGTGCTGCTGCTGGCCGGCGGCGCGGGCTCGATCGGCCGGCGCCGCGCGGCGCTGCTGCCGTGGACGTTCTCCATGTTCCTGCTCGTCGCGCCGGTGGCGGCGCTCGACTTCGACCACCGATACGTGCTGCCCGCCATCCCGTTCGCCTGCGTCGCTGCCGCGCTCGCCGTACACGGGTACCGCGCCGGCGGTATCGCGCCAGGGAGGCGAGCGGATTACCGTGTGCCGGTGTGAGAACGTTCGCGCTGGTATGCGGCATGGCCGTGATCGTCGTCTACTCGACGTTCCTGGCGTACGGCAATCAGCCGTCCGCCACGGCCCTCGACCTGCCCGGCCACGCGCTGCTGGTCCTGTCGGCGCTCGGGCTGGCCTGGCTGCCCGGGCGGCCCGAGCTCGCCCTGGCCGTCAGCGCGGGGGTGGCGGCGGTCTGCTTCGCGCGCGGCTACGCCTACGCGCTCTGGCCCGCGCCCGCCCTGGTCGCGATGTTCGCCACCATCTCCGCCGGCAGGCGGGCGGCCGGCTGGGCGGGCGCGGCGTTCCTCATCGGCCTGCCCGCCGTCGCGGTGGCGCCGCACCCGGAGGCGGACCGGGTGGCCGGGGTGGTCATCTGGGCGCTGCTCGTGCTCGTCGTGGCCCAGCCCGCCGAGGTCTCGCGGGCCAGGCGCGCCTACACGGCCGAGGTGGAGCGGCGGGCCGCCGACGCCGAACGCACCCGTGAGGAGGAGGCGCTGCGCCGCGCCCAGGAGGAGCGGCTGCGCGTCGCCAGAGAGCTGCACGACGTCACCTCCCACACGGTGTCGGTGATCGCGCTGCACGCCGCCGTCGCCGCCGAGGCCGTCGAGCGCGCGGGCGGCCCGCCGGAGGCACGCGCCGCCCTCCAGGTCATCCGCACGGCCAGCCGCCAGGCCCTGGCCGAGATGAAGGGCGTGCTCGGCGTCCTGCGCCCCGGCTCGCGGCAGCCGCCGCCCGGCACCGGCCGGTTGCCCGGCCTGCTGGACGCGGCAGGGCTGCCCGTCGGCCTGTCCGTCGTCGGTGACCGGCGCCCGCTGCCGCCGGCCGTCGACCTGGTCGTCTACCGGGTGGTGCAGGAGGCGCTGACCAACGCCATCCGGCACGCGGCCGCCACCCGGGCGGTGGTCACCCTGACCTACGAGCCGGACGCCGTGACCGTACAGGTGGACGACGACGGAGACGGTGACGCCCCGGACGGCCACCTGTACGGCCACGGCCTGACCGGGATGGCCGAACGCGTGGCCGCCGTCGGAGGGCGGCTCACCACCGGCGACGGCCCCTCGCACGGGTTCCGCGTCGTGGCCAGGCTGCCCGCGTGATCACGATCCTGCTGGCCGACGACCAGCCGCTGGTCAGGGCCGGGCTACGGGCCCTGCTGGACACCGAGGACGACCTGAGCGTCGTGGCCGAGGCGGCGGACGGCGTCGAGGCGGTGCGTCTGGCCGGCGGGCTCTCGCCGGACGTGGTGCTCATGGACATCCGGATGCCCGGCCTCGACGGCCTGGCGGCTACCCGCCGGATCGCCTCCGGCCGCACGCGGGTCGTCGTGGTCACCACCTTCGACCTCGACGAGTACGTCTACGAGGCGCTCCGTTGCGGGGCCAGCGGCTTCCTGGTCAAGGACGCCGAACCGGCCGAGATCCGGCACGCCGTGCGGGTCGCGGCCCGCGGCGACGCGCTGCTCTCCCCGGGCGTCACGCGACGGCTCATCGAGGAGTTCGCCGCCCGGCCCGGCGCGGTCGGCGCCGACCGCCTGGCCCCGCTGACGGGCCGCGAGCGCGAAGTGCTGACCCGGGTCGCCCAGGGGCTCACGAACGCCCAGATCGCCGAGCGGCTGGTGATGAGCCCGGCCACGGTCAAGACGCACGTCAACCGCATGATGAGCAAACTGGCCGTACACGACCGGGCGCAACTCGTGGTGCTCGGCTACGAGACCGGCCTCGTCCGCCCCGGCCGCCGCGCCTGACACGGCGTTTGACGCCGCGCCTGACACCGCGCCTGATACGGCGTCTGATACCGCGCACGGTGTACGGCGTCACCCGCGGTGGGTGGACGACCCGGCGGGTTCCTGGTTCCTACCGTCGGCAGCATGATCGCCTTCTGTACCCGTCACCGGCGCCTCGTCCTGATGCTCTGGCTCACGCTGACGGCCGCGCTGGTCGCCGCCGCGACCGCCTGGCCCGGCCCGGCGAACGACGACTTCACGCTCCCCGCCTTCGAGAGCCATCGGGCCGCCGAGCTGCTCGGCGACCTGCCGGCCGAGCCACCGGGCACGCTCGTGATCTCCGCCCCGTCCGGCGTCGGCGGCCCGCTGGTGCGCCAGGCGGTGGCCGGACTGGCCGACCGGCTGAACAGCGTCCCCGGCGTCCGCGCCGGCACGGCCGACCGGCCGGCCACGCCGGCCGAGAGGCCCTACGGGGACGACGACCTGTACCAGCGGATCTCCCCAGACGGGACGATCGGCACCATCCCTCTCACCTTCTCCGGAACCGGCGCCGCCGAGCGGATCAGGCAGCTGCGGGACGGCTTCCGCGCGCCCGGGGTGACCGCGGAGCTGTCCGGCGACGACCTGGCCGACTTCACGCCCGGAGGAGCCGTCGAGGGCGTCGGGCTGGTGGCCGCCGCGGTGGTGCTGCTGGTGGCGTTCCGGTCACTGGTCGCCGCGGTCCTTCCGCTGATCATCGGCGTCATCGGCGTGGCCGGCGGCGTCGCCCTGTTCAGCGTGCTGCGGAACGTCGTGCCGGCGCCCGGCTTCGCGGTCTACCTCACGGTCATGCTGGGACTCGGCGTGGGCATCGACTACGCGCTGCTCATCGTCACCCGGTTCCGCACCTGCCTCGACGAGGGGCTCGGCGTCCAGAAGGCGGTCGAACAGGCCATGCGCACAGCGGGCAGGTCCGTGCTGTTCGCCGGGATCATCGTGATCGTCACCGGGGCGGGCATCCTGTTCCTCGGCCCCTCCCTCGGTGGCGGCGTCGCCCTGGCCGCGGGCTGCGGGGTGCTCATGGTCATGCTCGCCTCCCTGACCCTGCTGCCCGCGCTGCTGCGGATGGTCGGCACCGGGATCGACAGATTCGCGCTGCCTCGCCGTACCGGGAAGGAGCCGCTGTCCTCGCGGTGGAGCAGGGTCGTGCGACGCCGGCCGTGGGCAGCCGGCCTGCTGGCGCTCGGCCTGCTCCTCGTGCTGGCCCTGCCCGCGACGCAGCTGCGCGCCGGCTGGTCCGACGCGGGCGACCGGCCGGTCACCGACACCACCAGGCGCGCCCACGACCTGCTGGCCGAAGGCTTCGGCCCCGGCGCGCAGGGCCCGCTGGTGCTGGCGATCGCCGGCCCGGACGCGGTGCCGGACGGCGGCGCCATCGCCGTCGAGCAGGTCGTCGAGCAGGCACGCCGGACGCCCGGGGTGGCGCGCGCGTACGCCGTGGGGGAGCGGGCCGCGCTGGTCGTGCCCACCGGCGGGCCGCAGGACGAGGCCACCACCGGGCTGATCCACCGCCTGCGCGCCGAACTGCCCGCGCCCGTGCTGGTGACCGGCTCCACCGCGGCCGCCGGCGACTTCGCGGAGTTCTCCGCCGGGAGGCTGCCGTGGACTGTGGCCGCCGTGCTGCTGGCCTCGTTCGCGTTGCTCATGGCGGTGTTCCGCAGCCTGCTGCTGCCGGTGAAGGCCATCGTGGTGAACCTGCTGTCGATCGGCGCCGCGTACGGGGTGATCGTCGCGGTCTTCCAGTGGGACGTGCTCGGCCGCGGCACCGCCGGTCCCGTCGACGCCTGGGTGCCGATGATGCTGTTCGTCATCACGTTCGGGCTGTCGATGGACTACGAGGTGTTCCTGCTCTCCCGGATCAGGGAGGAGTACGAGCGGACGGGCGACAACGGGCGGGCCGTCACGGCCGGGCTGGCCAGGACGGCCCGGGTCATCACCGCCGCCGCCACGATCATGTTCTGCGTGTTCGCCGCGTTCGGCGCGTTCGACGACCGCGCGCTGCAGATCATGGGGGTCGGGCTCGCCGCCGCCGTGCTGGTCGACGCCACCGTGGTCCGCCTGGTCCTGGTGCCCGCCGCCATGGAGGTGCTCGGCGAGCGCAACTGGTGGTTTCCCGGAGTGTCCTCCAGGAGGCTGACGCCCGAGCGAAATGTTCCGTAGGATCCGGACATCGCGAGCGTTGGGGGCGCCAGGGTGCCAGGGCAGAGCGTGGGTGTGGTGGTGGATCCCGGAGTGCCCCGGGAGGTCTCCGGAGTGCTGCGCGCCAACGCCCCGTTGCTGTCCAGGTTCCGCGCCGGCTGGGTGCCGCCCGCCGCGCCGCCCGCCGAGCGCCGGCGGCGCGGCACCTCCAGCGTGATGCTGCTGGCGGCCACGCCCCTGGTGCTCGCCGTGATGGCGGTGCTGCTGGAGTCGCCGGCGGCCCCGGTCGGGTTCGTGCTGCTGGGCATGTTCGTCCTGGTCGTCCTGGTCAAGATGGCCTCCCTCAACGAGCTGCCCGTGACCGCCCGGCCCCGCGAGCGCGGCGTCTACGAGCAGGCCCGCTGGTACGACGGCCGCTACCTGCTGCCGGAGGACTTCGACGCGGAGGCCGCGGCCGTGCTCTCGCGGGCGCAGCAGGCCATCGGCTCGGTGCTGCGCTCCCACGTCAACGCCGAGGGCCTGCTCGACGGCGCCCGCAACGCGGTGATGCTGCCGGAGCAGGAGTGGGAGATCGCGCGGTTACTCGCCAAGCTGTCCGCGCTGCGCGCCGAGCACCGCGAGCTGCTGGCCCGGGGCGTCGCCCCCGAGGTCGCCGCCGTGGTCGAGCCCCTGGAGAGGGCCCTGGCCAACAGCGAGGCGGCCGTCGTGGCCCGGGTCGAGGCGCTGGAACGTTACGCCGGCCACGTCGCCGACGCCGAGCGCGCCTTTCACGCCCGGAGCCAGATCGAGGAGCTGCGCTCCCGGCTGCCGCGCTACGAGGAGCTGCTGGCCGAGTCCGGCGCCGACGCGCTGGCCGTGCCCGAGATCGAACGGCTCGCCGAGGACGCCGACGCGCTGGAACGCGTGCTGCGGCGCAGCGTGAGCTCCGCGCACGAGGCGTTCCGTTACTTGGAGGGCTGACACCGGGACAGACCGCTACATAGGATCCGTAATGTGCCCGGCCGTCATGCGAAGGTGGTAGTTGATCCGGCGGTGCCCGACGAGATCGCCGAGCTCTTACGTGACCATCGCAAGGTCCTGCTGAGGATGCGCGCGGGGTGGGCGCCCCCGCACCGGCGGCACGTGCCCGTCCTCGGCCCCGCCGCGCCGCTGACCGCCGTCGCGGTGGCGCTCGCGGCAGCCGCCACCGCGCTCGACTTCTTCCGCGGCGGACTGTACACCCCGTTCGTGCTGATCATGATGTGCGCCGCGCTGCTCGTCGTCACCGTGCTGCTCAGACCACGCCCCGACGCGGAACGGGAACGGCGGCGCCTGGCCGAGCTCAAGGTCTACGACAACGCGCGGCGGCTGACGGGACGGTTCGTGCTGCGCGAGGAGCTCGACGACGCGGCCCGCGCGCTCATGAACCGCGCGCAGACCGCGATCGAGTCGGTGCTGGTCTCCCGGGTCAACGCCGAAGGGCTGCTGGACCAGGCGCGCAACGCGGTGATGCTGCCGGAGCAGGAGTGGGAGATCGCCCGGTTGCTCGCCAAGCTGTCGGCGTTGCGGGCCGAGCACGAGGAGGTCGTCGCCGAGGGGGTGACGCCCGAGGTCGCCGCCGTGGCCGATCCCTTGGCCAGGGCCCTCGACAGCAGCGAGGGCGCGGTGCTGGCGCGCGTCGAGGCCCTGGAACGTTACGCCGGGCACGTCGCCGACGCCGAGCGGGCCTATCGGGCGCGTCACCAGATCGAGCAGCTCAACGTCAGGCTGCCGCGCTACGAGGAGCTGCTGGCCGAGTCGGGGGCCGGGGACGCGGCCGTCCCCGAGCTGGGCAGGCTGGGCGAGGAGGCCGACCTGCTGGAGCGGGCGCTGCGCGACAGCGTCAGCTCCGCCCACGAGGCCTTCCGCCACCTCGCCCCCTGAGCTACGCCCACGAGGCGGTCCGAGCCGTCGCGCCCTCCGAGCCTCCTGCTAGCGCGGCCAGTCGGCCGCGTCGAGCAGCACGTCGCACAGGACGTCGGCCGCGTCGATCCGGCCCAGCTTGCGCGCCGCGTCGGCCATCGACCCGCGCAGCCCGGGATCGGCCAGCAGCGGCATCAGCTCCGCCAGCAGCAGGTCCGCGGTGGGACGCGGCTCCAGCAACGCCCGCGCCGCGCCCGCCGAGACCAGGTAGGCGGCGTTCTTGCGCTGCTCGTCGCCGCCCGTCGGGATCAGCGGGACCAGCACCGACGGCCGGCCGATGGCGGTCAGCTCCGACACCGTGCCGGCGCCGCTGCGCGCGATCACCACGTCCGCGGCGGCGTACAGATCGGCCAGCTCGGCGCCGACGTAGGGCACCGGGTGGTAGCGGTCGGCCAGCTCGGGCGGCAGCTGGATGGCGCGCATCTGGTCGATCCAGGCGGGCCCGCACTGGTGCACCACCTGGGCGTGCGGCAGCAGTCCGGGCAGGATCTCCGCGATCAGCGTGTTGATCTGCTTGCTGCCCTGGGCGCCGCCCGTCACGTAGATCAGCGGCACCTCGAACGTCAGCCCGAACAGGTCGTAGGCCGCCGCCTGGCTGCCGTGCAGCAGCTCGGGCCTGATCGGGTTGCCGGTCACGACGGCCTTGCCTCTGGCCGAGGCCGGCAGGTGCTCCAGCGACGACTCGTGCGACAGCGCGATGCGGGTCGCCAGCCTGGCCAGCATCCGATTGGCCAGGCCCACCACCGTGGTCTGCTCGTGCATGACCAGTGGCCGCCGGATCAGCTTGGCCGCCACCCCGATCGGCACCGCCACGTACCCACCGGTCGACAGCACCACGTCGGGCAGGTAGCGGGCGGCGTGGACCACCGCCTGGATCACGCCCACGGGGATGCGGAACACGTCTGCCAGGTTGGTGCCGAGCTCGCGCAGGTTGGGCCGGCGGCGCAGCTTGCCGGTGGTGATCGCCTTGAACGGGATGCCGTGCTCGGCGGTGATCCTGGCCTCCAGGCCGCCGGCCGTGCCCACCCAGAGCACGTCGTGCGCCACCTGACGTCGCTGGATGGCCGACAGGGTGGTCAGGGCCGGATAGGTGTGACCGCCGGTGCCGCCTCCGGTGATCAACAGTCGCAGAGTTCGTGACATGCGATCAGGGTATGGCCGCGCAGCGGAAACCCGTGTGCCCGGTCGACGAGTCGGGGGTGTTGGCGGTGCGCGCGGCGACCCGGTAGCGGTTGCAGTAGGAGTCGTGGCACAGGTAGGAACCGCCGCGGAGCACCTTGGCGGCGCCCTCGGCCGGCCCGGCCGGGTTCTCGGCGAACGCCTCCCACGTCGTGCCCCACCAGTCGGCGGTCCACTCCCAGACGTTGCCCGCGACGTTGTAGAGGCCGTAGCCGTTGGGCTGGAACGACTTGGCCGGCATCGTGCCCCTGCTCGGCGCCGACGGGAACGGGCCCTGCCAGATGTTGCACCGCTGCCGCCCCTTCGGCGTCAGCTCGTCGCCCCACGGGTATCTCCGGCGCTCCAGCCCGCCGCGCGCCGCCATCTCCCACTCGGCCTCGGTCGGCAGCCGTTTGCCCGCCCAGGAGGCGTAGGCGTGGGCGTCGTGCCACGACACGTGCACCACCGGATGGTTCTGCCGGTCACCCACGGAGGAGCCCGGCCCCTCGGGAGAGCGCCAGGTCGCCCCCTCCACGCCGACCCACCAGGGCGCCCCCGGCACCCTCGCGTCCATGACGCCGCGCCCCGCGAACCGCCGGAACACGAAGGACCAGCCGATCCGCTCGGCCTCGGTGACGTAGCCGGTCTCCTTGACGAAGGTGGCGAACCGCGCGTTGGTGACGCAGACCGGGTCGATCAGGAACGCCGTCAACCGAACCTCGCGCACCGGCCCCTCGCCGTCCTCGGGCCAGCCGTCGGGGTCGTCGCCGCCCATCAGGAACGTCCCGCCGGGCACCCGGGCCATCCCGCGCGGTGGCTCCCGCCGCTCCGGGCCCGGCACCGGCGGATCCGACTGCTCCCCGCCCGGGTACGGCGGAGCGGCGGTGCTCCTGCTCGGACCGCAGCACGCGCCCACCATGCCCCCCTTATGTGTGGTGACCACCTGGAAGGGTAGTCGCTCGGCCATGACGTCGTCCCCCTCGATGCCGGTCATGCCCGGTTTCGCCGTGCCGTCCGCTGACCGGTAGCGTCGTCCCATGCGACTCGGCGTGCTGGACATCGGCTCTAACACCGTCCACCTCCTCGTCGTCGACGCCCACCGCGGCGCCCGCCCCATCCCCGCCTACTCCCACAAGGAGGAGATGCGGCTGACCGAGCACCTCGACGCGGCGGGCGCGCTGTCCGCCGAGGGCATCGACCTGCTCGGCGCGTTCGTCGAGGAGGCCGTGCGCATCGCCGAGGACAAGGGCGTCGAGGACTTCCTGGCCTTCGCCACCTCCGCTGTGCGCGAGTCGGCCAACGGTGAGCAGGTGCTGGCCCGGATCGACGAGCGCAGCGGGGTGAACATCGAGGTCCTGTCGGGCCGTGACGAGGCCAGGCTGACCTTCCTGGCCGTACGCCGCTGGTTCGGCTGGTCCGCGGGACGGCTGCTCGCCTTCGACATCGGCGGCGGTTCGCTGGAGATCGCGGCGGGCTACGACGAGGAGCCGGACGTCGCCGTGTCGCTGCCCCTGGGCGCCGGGCGGCTGACCCGCGAATGGCTGGCCGGCGACCCGCCCACGCCCGACGAGGTGCGCGGCCTGCGCAGGCATGTGCGGGCGGAGGTCGCCCGCGAGGTCGGTGACGTGGTGCGCTTCGGCCGGCCTACCCGGGCCGTGGCCACGTCCAAGACCTTCAAGCAGCTCGCCAGGATCGCTGGGGCCGCCCCGTCCGGCGACGGTTTCTACGTCTCGCGCTCGCTGTCACGTCAGGACATGGCCCACTGGGCCGCCAAGCTCACCACGATGGCCGCGGCCGAGCGCGCCGCGCTGCCAGGGGTGTCCGAGGGGCGGGCCGCACAGCTCGCGGCCGGGGCCGTGGTCGCCGACGCGGCCATGGACCTGTTCGAGGTCGACCGGCTCGAGGTGTGTCCGTGGGCCCTGCGCGAGGGCGTCATCCTGCGCCGCCTGGACCTGTTGCCGAGCCGTCTCGACCTCGCCCCCCGGTAACCCTGACATATCCTCAAAAGAGGTATAAGTCCTGGTCGTGGGGAAGTGATGGGCTGATGTTGGCCATCCTCGGCATGATCGCTTCGCTGGCGATCGCCTTCTCCCTGATGTTCATGGCCCTTTTCGTCGTCGCGGTCGTCGTGCTGGTCGCGCTCGCCGTGGTGGCGGGGACGACCCGGCAGGGCGTCATGCGGAGTGGTCGCTCGTCATGAGGTGTGGCCCCGCGGCACCGGGCACGAAGGTCAGCCGTTTCTCCAGGCAGACCATCGCCCCGTGCTCGGGCCTGCTGGTGAAACGGACGTCGTCGGCCAGCGCGCGCATGATCTGCAGCCCCCTGCCGTGCTCGGCGCCGGCCAGCGCCTCGCCGATCTTGCCGGGGTCGAAGCCGCCCCCGGTGTCGATGACCCTGATCACGCACAGATCGTCATAGACTCCGGCGCTCACGGTGTATTCGTCGCTGGGTGCGGCGTGCCTGATCACGTTGGCGCACGCCTCGGTGAGCATGAGCTCGATGTCGTCGCGGACCGCCGGATCGACCCCCAGAGTGCGCAGTGCGCCTTCGAAGATCTGCCTGATCAGCGGGACGCTCGCCGCATCCCTGGGTAGCCGGAGCGCTATCGTCGCCTCCACTGCCTCTCCTCCCGTTCGGATGCGTGAAACAGCCTGCCCACGATCGGCTATTCGAATCACGGTCACGGTTCCAGCAGCCGGAGCGCCACCTCCATGGAGGCCTCGATGATCTCGTCCTCGGACACGGTCTCGTCGTGCGTCAGCCATTTGCCGGCGTGCAACGTGAACAGCGCCATCGACCGGCTGATCCGGGTGGCGAGCGGATCACCGGGCCCACTGAGCTGCCCGGTCAGCTCCAGCATGGCCTCGCGCATCCGCAGGAGCTTCGGATGGTCGCGCATCGCGGTCTGGTTGCGCTCCAGGAACCGGTTGACCTCCACGAAGCGGGTCCGCTTCAGCTGGGCCGCGTAGCGCCGGAGCAGCTCGCGGCGCGCCTCCGGAGTGCGGGGCTGCTCCTTGAACCAGGCCAGCAACTCCTCGATCTCGGCCACCCGCTGGTCGGCCAGGCCGGCCACGATGTCGTCCTTGGTCTTGAAGTGGTAGTAGAGCGCGGCCTTGGTCACGCCGAGCTCCTCGGCGATCTCCCGCAAGGAGGTCGCCTCGTAGCCCTGCTCGGTGAAGAGCCTGAGCGCGATCTCCTGGATTCGGGTCCGCGTGTCTTCCCGCACTGTGCACCTATTTCGACTTGACGGCCGGCAAGTAAGTATCTAGTTTATCGGGGGCTTGCCGGTCGGCAAGTAAGCGCCATCTCACAGCCGTCTCACAGGGGGGAAGTCGTGGACGAGGCAGTCGGACGCCGCCGCGAAGTCATGGTCGTCTTACCCGCGCTGATGCTCGCGATGGTCCTCGCGATGCTCGACAACATGGTCGTGGGCACGGCCATGCCGCGCATCGTCGGCGAGCTCGGCGGGCTGTCACACCTGTCCTGGGTCGTCACCGCCTACGTGCTGGGCACCACCGTCTCCACGCCGATCTGGGGCAAGATCGGCGACCTCTACGGCCGCAAGACCATCTTCATGGTCTCCATCGTCATCTTCATGGTGGGCTCCGCGCTCTGCGGCATGGCGGGCTCGGCCCTGCTGGGCGGCCCCGACGGCGGCATGGCCGAGCTGATCGCCTTCCGTGCCCTGCAGGGCCTCGGCGCCGGCGGCCTGATCGTCAACGTCATGGCCATCATCGGTGACCTGGTCCCGCCCCGCGAGCGCGGCCAGTACCAGGGCATCATGGCGGCGGTCATGTCGCTGGCCATGATCGCCGGCCCCCTGGTCGGCGGCTTCATCACCGACTACCTCGACTGGCGATGGGCCTTCTACGTCAACCTGCCGATCGGCGCCATCGCGATCGCCCTGCTGGCGGTCCGGCTCAAGCTGCCCCGGCGTCGCGACCGGGTGCGCATCGACTGGCTGGGCGCGATCCTGCTGTCGATCGGCATCACCGCGATCGTGCTGGTCACGACCTGGGGCGGCAACGAGTACCCGTGGGGCTCCTGGCAGATCCTCACCCTGGTCGCGGTCTCCGTGGTCACGATGGCGCTGTTCGTCCAGGTGGAGCGCCGGACGATCGAGCCGATCATGCCGCTCAACCTGTTCCGCGACCGCAACTTCACGCTGATCTCGGCCATCGGCTTCCTGCTCGGCTTCGCCATGTTCGGCGTGATCAACTTCCTGCCGCTGTTCCAGCAGACCGTGCAGGGCGCCACCGCCACCAACTCCGGCCTCCTGCTGCTGCCGATGATGGCGGCGTCCATGGTCGTCTCACTCTTCGTGGGCCGGGCCATCACCGCCACCGGCACGTACAAGATCTACCCGATCATCGGCGGCGTCGTCATGACGCTCGGCATGTGGCTGCTGTCCACCATGGACGCCAGCACGCCGAGCTGGCTGACCGGCGTCCACATCGCCGTGCTCGGCCTCGGCATGGGCTTCCTCATGCAGACCACGATGCTGATCGCGCAGAACAGCGTCGAGCAGAAGGACCTCGGCGTCGCCAGCAGCGCGAGCACGTTCTTCAGGTCGATCGGCGGCTCGTTCGGCGTCTCCCTGTTCGGCGCGATCTTCAACCACGGCTTCCAGCGGGAGCTGACCACCAGGTTCGGCGCCCAGGCGGCGGAGGAGACCGTCAAGGGCGGCGGCCGGATGGACCCGGCCGCGCTGGCGCAGATGCGGCCACAGGTACGCACCGGCATCCTGGAATCGCTGGCCTCGTCGATCTCGGGCGTCTTCGGCTGGGCCATCCTGTTCGCCGTGGCGGTGCCGCTGCTGGCGGTGTTCGTCAAGGAGATCCCGCTGCGCGGCGCGCCGGTCGCGCCGCCCGGCGAGGAGGAGCGGGTCACCCCCGCGGCCGGCTGAGCGGCGGCCCGGTCAGGGCGGCGGCAGCGCCAGCAACTGGTCGAGCGCGGTGATGCGCAGCATGCCGCGCAGGTGGGGCGTCAGCGCCACCACGCGCAGGGCCGCGTCGGCGAGCTCGGCCTGCTGGTGCAGCCGGATCAGCGCCGCCAGGCCGGAGGAGTCGACGAACGACAGCTCCGACAGGTCGAGCTCGAGCAGGCGGTAGCCGGCGGCCGGCGTCAGCGCCGCCAGTTGCGCCACCGTGTCATAGGCGAGATCGCCTCGCAACGCGGCCCGGACGGTCGTCGGGTCCGGTGTCGCGATCTCGATGTGCAGTGGCCGTTCGTCAGGCACGCCCCCCAGCCTAACGACCGACGGGAAAACCAGCGGCGTTCCGGTCGAGTGTTGTGCAAAATTCCCACCATGGAATCAATCAGACGGCCACGGGCCGAGGACGCCCCCGCCATCCACGACCTCGTGGCCGCCACTGACCTCGATGTCCTCGGTACGGTCGACACTCCCATCGAGGACATCGCCGACCAGCTCGCCGACCCGGCGCTGGACCTCGACCGGGACGCCTGGCTGAGCCACGACGACGACGGCCGGCTCATCGCGTGGGCCTGGGCGTGCCGCAACGGCGACAGCGATCTGGTCGACGTCGACGTGCTCGTCCGGCCGGGCGCCGACCCTTCCGGCGACCTGACCGGCGAGCTGTGGCGCACCGTGCTCGACCGGGCGGGGGAGCTGGCGCGCGAACGCGGCCACGCCGGCGCCACCGTCGACATCGGCCTCTACCGGGCCGATGAGGTCAGGCGGGCGGTGGCCAGGGAGCACGGATTCGAGCCCGGCACCAGCTACCATCGGCTGCGCATCGACCACGACGGCCCGCTCGACCCGCCCGCCCCGCCGCCCGGCCTCACCCTGCACACCGGCGAGACCGACGACGTGCGCCGCGAGGCCCACCGGATCCACCAGGAGGGGTTCGCCGAGCACTTCGGCTTCGTCCCGATCGGCTACGACCAGTGGCACGAGCGCAAGCAGGCGCAGAGCGCCACCGACTGGAGCCAGCTCACCGTCGCCAGGATCGACGGCCGGCCGGCGGCACTCGTGATCGGCAACAACCAGTTCGTCCCCGACGAGGGCTGCGGCTACGTCGACACGCTGGCCGTGCTGCCCGCCTTCCGGGGCCGCAGCCTCGGCCGGTTCCTGCTGCTGCACGCCTTCGCCGCCGACGCCGCGCGCGGCCGCAAGGGCACGATCCTGCACGTCGACTCCAACAACACCACACCCGCCCTCGGCCTCTACCTGTCGGCGGGCATGCGCCTGGTCATGGTCATCGACATCTGGCGCCGCCGCGTCTAGCCGGCCTCATCCAAGAGGCGACCGGGGTTCGGTTCCGGAGTCATCCCTTCATCGAGTGAGACGGACGGATGACCGCCAGAGATCCGCTAGACCCGGTGGGCGGACAGGTGGTCGAGCACCGACTGGTTGGCCTCCCAGCCGTCGGGGAACTTCACCGGCACGCCCAGCTGCACCGTCTCGGCCGACGGGTGGGCGTCGAGCAGCTCGGCGATGCCCGCCCGCGCCACCACCACACAGGCGTGCCGGTGCCGCGAGGCCAGCACGCAGAGCCGCCCCGACTCCAGATGGAACGCCGTCGCGTCGCGCCGCCCCGACAGCGGGTGCAGCACGATCGTCACGTCGTACTCGCGCCCCTGCAGCCGGTTGGCGGTGTCGACGGTGATCTCCGGCGGCAGCCCGGCGGCCCTGATCGCGGCCACCTGGTCGCGGTGCGCCGCGCCGACCGCGATCCGGTCGGCCGTCACCGGCCGCTCGCCCTGCTCCGAGCCCGCCACCGCGCCGCGCTGCAGCAGCCGCGCGGCCAGCAGTGCCACAGCCTGTACGGCCTCGCCGTCGGTCCGCACGGTGTGCCGGTCGGGCAGCTCCAGCAGCGCCCACCCGGAACGCGCCGCCTCCTCCAGCGCCCGGTCGTGCACGGTGCCCATGCCGCCCGTGGTCAGCTCCAGCCGCCGATCGCCCGGCCCGGTGCCGGAACGGAACCCGGTGAACGGGTAGAACGCCCGCGACACCACCGGAGCCGCCGAGGCCGGCAGCCGCCACGACACCGGCAGCCGGTGCACCGGCAGATCGGGATTGTGCCGCAGCAGCACCGACACCGCGCTCTGCAGCGGATCCCACGACAGCCCCGACCAGCGGTCGCCGTCGACGATCGAGAACGGGTCGAGCTGCCCCGGGTCGCCCACGAACAGCGCCCGCTCGAACAGCCCCGCGATGCGCAGCAGCTTGTCGGAGCGCATCTGGTAGGCCTCGTCCACGATGGCCCACGGCCAGGTCCGGCCCGAGATCCACGCCCACTTGTCGGCCGTCGCGATGACGATGTCGGGATCGCCCAGGTCCTGGACCCGGGTGCCGACCGTGACGCCGGGCAGCTCCAGCATCCGGAGCGGCGGGACGTAGCCGCTCGCCGACAGGCGCCCCACGGTGAGCCTGGGGTGCCCGGCCGAGATCCGCGAGATGAGGTCGTCGACCTGCTCGTTGGTCTGCGCCACGATCATCAGCGGCTCGCCGGTCGCCGCCAGATGCGCCGCCGCCCGCACCACCAGCGTGGACTTGCCCGCCCCCGGCGGCGAGTCGACGACCACGCCGCGGTGCCGGGGCAGGTCGGCGAGCACGTCCCGGATCACCTGCTCGGGGCTCCGGGGCGCCTCCTCGGCGGGTCCGGCGGTCACGACCACTCCTCCACGGCGTCCTCGTCGGCGGGCACGTACTCCGGTGGCGGCCCGCCGTGCGTCCACGGCGTCGCCTCCGCCTCGGGCAGCCCGGGGGAGCCCTTGAAGTCGTCGGTCAGCGACGTGTAGCAGACCCGCTCGCCCACCTCGGGCACCGAGCCGGGGGCCGGCGTCTTCGACCGGCCCATGCCCTTGGTGATCTTCACGGTGACCAGCCCGTCGCGGGCCGACACCAGCTCGGCGCCCTGCTCGCGCCGCTGCGGGGTGCCGAGGGCGGTGCCCGGCGCGAGCCGTACGGGATCGTCGGTCTTGATCACCACCAGCGGGCGGAGCTTGCGCGAGCGGCCCTCGCCCTCGACCCGATCGGCGTCGGTCTCGACCACCTCACCGGCGAACGCCTCACCGGTCAGCCGGTGCTCGGCCATCACCAGCGGGTCGTCGTAGGCGCGCTGCACGTCGTAGGCGGCCTGGGCGCGTTCCATGCGGGCCAGCCGGGAGGCGGCGGCGATCGCGCCGTCGCGCCGGGCCTGCGGCGGCGCGCCCTCGGCGAGCTGCGCGGCCATGCCGCTGAACGAACCGCGGTCCTGCTCCCACCGCGACGCCACACCCGCGCCCGCGGGCAGGGCCCCGAGCAGGTCGATCGCTCGCCACATGAGCCGCCAGGTGGGTTCGAGCTGGCCGCGCAGCGCCTCGGCGACCCGCTCGGCCGACCCGCTCTCGATGGCCGGCGCCAGCACCTCGGCGTCGAACCCCGGATCCGTCGCCGGACCGGCCGGCGGCCAGATCAGCGGGTCCTCCGCCTCGTCGCTCGGCCCGTCGGTGATCCAGCCGGTCAGCGCGGCCAGGTTGGCGTCCTCCAGCCCGCTCTGCCCGCTCGCCCAGTGCCGCCCCAGCTCCTCGGTCGCCGCCAGCGTGAGCGACGAACCCGGGTAGGCGGCGCGCTCGGCGAAGTAGGTGAGCCAGCGGCCGAGCACCGGCACCCCCTCGGGCACCGGATAGGGCCCGTCGGGGCGGCGGAAACGCGTGGACCGGCCGAGCAGCCGGGTGAACGCCACACCCGCCGGGTTCGGCACGACCAGCTGCGGCGCGTCCAGCACCCGCTCGTAGGGGTCGGCGCCCCGGCGCTCCACCGTCTCGGTGCCGCTCAGGAACCCCTCGATGTACGGCAGCAGCAGCCCGGCCAGCTCGGCGGCCCAGGCGAAGCGCAGGTCGCGGTTGCGCGGCTGGGTCACGACGAGCAGGTGGGGCGCGGCGCGGTCGGTGCCGAGCATCGCGGCCAGCGGCGCGGCGGCCTCCCCGGACAGCTTCAGCGGGATGAACACCATCGGCCGCGCCGACAGGTGGCAGTGCCGGACGGTCGCGATCGGCTGCGCCACGCCCTCGTCGAGGGCCCGCAGCCGGGCCAGGGAGGTGAGCAGGCTCACGGGCGCCGCCCCCGGACGCTCGCGACCGTCATGCCAGGCACTCCCGGCGCAGCCGCTCGGCGTTGCGCAGCAGGCGAGCGATCTCCTCCTGACCCTCGGCCGGGTCGCGGGTGCCGTCGGCCAGCCCAAGCGCCTCGGCGACCGAGGCGACGCCGCCCAGCTCGTCGCGGACCTGGCGGCCCAGCAGGTCGGAGGCGCCCTCCTGCCGGGCCTCGTCACGGCAGAAGAAGCACAGGTCGCAGGTGGACAGGCAGTCGGGCGCGTAGCGGGCGGTGACCCGGCGCAGCGCGTCGGCCAGCTCGGCGGCCGGGCGCGTGGGCAGCCCGTCCTCGCCCGGCAGCAGGTCGAACGACAGGTCGCCGGGCAGCTCGGCCACCAGCCCGTCGAGCCCGGTCATCCGGGACAGCTGCCGCCGCAGCACCGCCAGCTGCCTGCGCACGTCGACCAGCGTCGCGACGGGGCGGTTGGCGAAGTTCTCCGGGCAGACCAGCACCACGTCGTGCGCCACCCGCAGCGGGTCGTGGCCCAGCTCCTCGAGCAGCCGCCGCAGCGCCAGCACGTAGACGGCCGCCTGCCGGGCCGCGGCCGCCACCGCCGCCGGGTCGGCCTGCCCGTCGATCACCGCGAACGACTTGATCTCCACGATGTGGAACCTCCCGCCCATCTGGAACGCGACCACGTCGGGCTCCAGGTAGGCGGTGTGCCCGGCGATCTCCAGGCTGAGCAGCGGATGGTCGTAGACCGTGCCCGCGTCGAGCCCGTCGCGGGCCGCCCGGTCGAACAGCGCCCGCGTGTGGGCGTGGCGCAGGTGCGCGCCGACGTTCTCCACGTCGTGGTAGGCCACCTCGGCGATCGGCAGGCCGAGCACCTCGCGCAGCATCCTCAGCAGCTCGGCGCACCCGTCGGCCTTCACCAGCGCCTCGAACACGTTGCCGCGCGTGATCGCGAACGGCGACTGGCCGAACGGCGCGGGAAAGCCCAGGTGCCGGGCGGCGGCGTCCTTGTCGATGCCGGCGCCGTCCATCAGCGCCCGGCGCGTGCACCCGGGGTTGGCCGCGAGCGCGGCGATCGCCCGCGCGTCGTGCGGCTTCTGCGGCGTGGTGCCCCGCAACACGTCGAGCCGGTTCATCGGCCACCCTTCGTGATCGTGTCCCTGGCGACGGTGCTCAGCGTAGCGGCGCCGAACAGCCGGGCCGTGTCACCGAGCTGCGAGGTCGCGCGTTTCGCCAGCGTGTCGCGGTCCCGCGTGTCGCGTTCGGCGTGCACGGCCAGCTCGCCGGCCGCCGCCTCGATCACCCGGCCGGGATCGGGCGGGCCGAGGTCGCCCTGGCCGCCGCCGGGGATGTTGCGGGCCATCCTGGTCAGCAGCCGGGCCGCCCGCGGATCGTCGTTCAGCCGTCGCGCCACCGCGATGGCGCAGGTCAGGAAGTCGACGCGGGGGCTGAGCGGGCCCACCATCCGGCGGGCCAGCGGCCACGTGCTGACCGCGAGCAGCCCCCGGGCGGGGGAGAGGCGGTCGGTCAGCGCCGCGCACAGGTAGTAGGGCCTGCCGTACGGCGAGGCGCGGAACGAGCGTTCCTCGTCGCGGCGCAGGCTGGTCAGCTGGTTGCTCCGGAGCGCGCCGCCGAAGAACGCCTCGCCCACGGCGACGATCAGCCTCGGCTGGGCGGGGGCGCCGAGCAGGGTCAGCGCCTGGTGCACCTGCTCGCGCACGGTGACGAGCCGGGACTCTTCTCCCCGCGAAGAGCCCGCGTCCCGGCCGGTCGGGCCGCCCTGATCATCCGGCCCGGACTCCGGCACGCCGCCCACCAGCGAGTCCCACGCCCGCTCGGCCCCCCGCAGCTCGGCCCGCAGCGCCCTGGCCGTGACGGTGTCCCTGACCCGCATCGCCTTACGCACGCCGGCTCGGAGCCCGTCGATCCGCCGCTCGAGCTCGTCCAGCCGGTCACTCATGGCCGCGAGCGTAACAGGAGTTCCAGTTTTTACCAGTAATTCGGCAAAAACACCGGTTAATCTACAACGTAAAGGGCGCTACCCGGCCGGCACGGCCAGCACCCAGGTACGGTCCTCGGTGAGGAAGCGCTCCAACCGCAGCCCCGACAGGGCCAGGGCGTCGGCGAGCTCCTCGTCCGACAACCGCCGCGACGCGAACGACTGGGTCCACACCCGGTCGCCGTACACGCAGCGCATGGTCGCGTTGACCAGGCCGGGCGAGACCTCCTCCACCGCCGCCATCTCGATGGTCAGGTCACCGTCGGTCCGGGACTGACCGGCCTGCCAGGCGTCGTGCCGCTCCGGCGGTATCCACTGGATCAGCACCGAACCGTCCGGCGCGACGTGGCGGGCGCAGGCGTCCAGCAACCCCCGCCGGTCCCGCTCGTCGGCGGTCTGCACGAGCTGCGAGGCCAGCATGACGGCGTCGAAGCGGCGATCCAGCCGCACCTCCTGGACCCGGGCCCGAACGGTCTCGGCCCCGCGCACGTGCGCCAGCATCTCGGCCGACTCGTCCACCGCCACCAGCCGGTAGCCGAGCTCGACCAGCGGATGCGTCACCCGGCCCACCCCCGAGCCGAACTCCAGGATCGAACCCCCCGCCGGCACCACCCCGGCGACGACCTCGGGCTCGCCGTCGGGCCGCATCAGTCTGTAGAACTCCACCGCGGAGCCATCACGGGTGATGGCGCCGGAACCTGTACCACTGTTCGGTGTGATCCCCATATAGCGACACATATCATCCCCACGTCCTGGTGGCACCCGCATCAGGTCTCCGGATCGCGACACGCGAGGGCCCGGCAGGGGGGACGATGCTGCCGTGTCCCGTGAGATCCGCCATCTGATCGGCGTCGTGACAGGCCTGGCCGCGCTGCCCCTCGTCTACTACCTGACCGAGGCCGGCGCCCGTGGGCTGCGCGCCGCCCACGCCGCCTTCAGCCCGGGACCGCAGGGGCTCGGCCACCTCATGGTGGTGGCGGCCGTCGTCTCCGTGCTCGCCGCCTGGCCGTGGCTGTCGCCACTGGCGGCGCTGACCTGCGGGCTGCCGCTGGCCGTCGCGGGCGGTCTGTTCGCGCTCGACCTCGACGCCGCGACGGGCCTGGCGGGCGCGCTGCCGCGGCTGGCGGCGTCCACCGGCGAGCCGCCGGGCACCCTGGCGGGCGCGACCGGCCTGTACGCCGTCATCGGGGTGTCGCTGGTCCTCTCGGCACTGGCGCCGCACCGCCTGAGAGCGATCAGGAAGAAGTGAAACGCCGCCCGGCCCGGTCGCCGCCCGGCGCGGTTGCCGCGCCCTGCGAGCCGCGCTCAGCCGCCTCACCGCCCTCAGCCGCCGAAGCGGGACAGCTTGCCGCGCCGCCGCGGCATCGCCCTGGAAGATCTCCAGGGCATCCGCGACCGGGTACGGCTCCGCGAGCCCCAGCGGGTCACGTTGTATTCATGGTCGTTTCACCAACTCGGCCAGTTCATCGCCTACAAGGCGGCCCGCGCCGGTGTCGCTGTGGTCCACGTGGACCCGGCCTACACGTCGCAGGCCTGCTCGGCCTGCGGGCATATGGACAAGAAGAACCGGCCCGGCCAGGCCTGCTTCGCCTGCACGTCGTGCGGCTTCGCTGAGCACGCCGACGTCAACGCAGCTCGTAACATCGCCGCACGCGGTGTCACAAGCTGGGCAGTGAGTCACGCTGCCTGACGCGGACCAAACCGTCGAAACCACCGACGGCGAGGAGCTGCAAGCTCAGCCCTTCAAGGCTGAGAAGCTGACCCGAGCATCTCCAGCAGGTCCCACTCGTTTTCGCAGACCCGGCGCCCGATCGCGGCCAGCTCCACCGACCCGGCGCCGCCGCGCAGGTGCCGCATGGTCTGCATGACGCAGATGATCCCCCACTTGAGCACGCCGAACGTCTCCCACCAGCGCAGCGCCTCGCGGTCCACGGGCTGCCCGCCCGCCTTCTCGTACGCGGTGACGAGCTCGTCGTAGCCGCCGAACCCGCCCACTGGCAGCGGCGAGCCGAACCGCCACGCCTTCACGCACAGCCAGCCGAGGTCCTCCAGCGGGTCGCCGGCGTGGGCCAGCTCCCAGTCCAGCACCGCCCTGACGCCGTTCGGGCCGACGATCAGGTTGCCGTTGCGGAAGTCGCCGTGCACCACCGTCCGCCGCCCGCCCGGCGGCCGGTTCGCCGCGAGCCGCCGCAGCGCGAGCTCGAACACCGGATGCGGCTCACCCGTCAGGTCCAGCAGGTCCCGCCACTGCCGCAGCGGATCCTCCTCCAGCGTCCCCGGCGGGGGTGGGGGAAGGGCCGACAGGGGCATCCGGTGGATCGCGGCCAGCGCCTGCCCGCACTGCGCCGCCAGCCTCGGCCGGGCCCCGGCGTACGCCTCGTCCCGCAGGATGCGGCGCGGGATGGTCTCACCCGCGACGCGCGTCATCAGGATGTACGGCCCCGCCGCCGCGACGATCCGCGGGACCGGCACCCCGGCGTCCAGCGCGGCCCGCATCAGCGTCGCCTCGGCGGCCAGCGGCGCGCCCGCGTCGAGCGGCGTGCCGGGGGAGTCGAGACGCAGGATCAGCTCGTGCCGCTCGCCGTCCGGCGTGACCGCGTCCAGCGCCCACGTCTCGCGGGACGCCCCGCCGGGCAGCCGGGCGCTGAAGGCGACCGTCGCCTCCGTCCCGAACACCTCGCGCACCAGCGCCTCGGTGTCGAAGGTGTCGAACGGGTGAGCACGCGCGGTGGTCATCGGAGGCCGAACTCCCAGTTGCCGCCCGCCGCGTAGACGCCGAGGACGCGCCGGCCCACCGAGTCGACGTGCACCTCGTCCGGGCCGTCGTAGATGCGGCCGGCCCGCGCGTGGCGGTACATCCGGTCGAGCGGGGTGTCGCCGGTCAGCCCCATGGCGCCGTACACCTGGATGGCCCGGTCGATCACGTTGTGCAGCGTGCGCGCGCCCACCACCTTGATCGCGCCGATCTCGACGCGGGCGTCGGAGCCGGCGTCGACGGCCTGCGCGGCGTGCAGGGTGAGCAGCCGGGCCGCCTGGATCTCGGTGTAGGAGTCGAACACGTGCTGGCGCATGAGCTGCTTCCTGGCCAGCGGCTCGCCGAAGGCGGTGCGTTCGTGCAGCCTGCGGCACATCAGGTCGAAGGCCCGCTGCGCCTGCCCGAGCCAGCGCATGCAGTGGAAGATCCGGCCCGGCCCGAGCCGTTTCTGCGCGATGACGAAGCCCTGGCCGCGCGGGCCGAGCAGGTTGGCCGCGGGCACCCGGACGTCCTCGTAGCGGACCTCGCAGTGGGCGCCGTCGAGGCCGAGCACCGGGGTGTCACGCACGATGGTGTAGCCCGGGGTGTCGGTCGGCACCAGGATCATGGAGAAGGCCAGGTGCGGCGGCGCGTCCTGCTCGGTGCGGCACATCACGGTCGTGTACGCGGCCCGTGACGCGCCGGTCGTGAACCACTTGTGCCCGTTGATCACCCATTCGTCGCCGTCGAGCACGGCGGACGTCCGGAGCTGGGTGGGGTCGCTGCTCGACACGGTCGGCTCGGTCATCGCGAAGCTCGGCCAGATGTCGCCGCGCACCAGCGGCTCCAGGTAGCGCTCGCGCTGCTCGGGGGAGGCGTGCTCGTCCAGCATGAGCGAGTCCTGCAGGGTGAACGTGCCGAGCGCGAGCTGCCCGAACTCGCTGCGGCCCTGCACCTCGTTGACGTACACGTAGTCGAGGAACGGCAGCCCGCCGCCGCCGAGCTCGCGCGGGTGGCCGAGCGCCCACAGGCCTTCCTTCTTCGCCTCCCGCTGCAGCTCGCCGAGCGCCTCGGCGGCCGCGGGGCCGCCCTCGTGCAGCACGGCCTCCGCCGGCTCGACCCGCTCGGTCATGAACGTGTGGACGGCGTCGCGGATCGGGCGGACGCTGTCGGGAACGGCGAAGCTCATGAGAGGATCTCAGCCGAAAATCGTTGCCGGGTCAACGGATAAGGGGTCCCTTATGGCGCTGGACGAGGAGTCCCCGGCGAGCGGGCCGCACGACGTGCCCACGGCCGCGCAGCTGGTGGCCGCGGTGCGCGACTTCCTGGCCGCCGACGTGCTGCCGGCGGTGGACGGCCGGGTGCGCTTCCACGCCCGGGTGGCGATCAACGTCCTGGGCATGGTCGAGCGGGAGCTCGAACTCGGGCCTGCCCAGGCGCGGGAGCACGCCGCCCGTCTGGAGGCGCTCGGCGTGGGCTCCGACGCCGAGCTGGCCGCCGCCGTCCGCGAGGGCCGCCTCGACGGCGACGACACGCTCGCCCCGCTCCTGAAGCAGGCGGTCCGCGCCAAGCTGCTGGTCGCCAATCCCGGCCACCTCGACTCCGGGCGCCCCTGACGAGCCGGGCCCGGATCGGGTCACCTCGACTCCGCGGCCCCTGGCGCGTCAGGTCGCCGGGCGGCCGGTCAGGTCCTCGGAGATGTCGCGGGTGCCGTATCCGTCGGGCGCCGGCACCTCCACGATCGGGTCGGGGCGGTCGTCGAACTCCAGCCGCAGGGCCCGCGCCATCGTGGCGTGCATCTCGTACAGGCAGGTGATGTAGGTCAGCTCCAGGATCTGCTCGTCCGGCAGGTGCCGCTTGAGCACCGCGAACACCTCGTCGTGCACCCGGCCGCCGTCGAGCACGAGCGCGTCGGTGTAGGCGAGCACGGCCCGTTCCAGCTCGCCGAACAGGTCGCTGACCGCCCAGTGGGCGATCGCCTCGATCTTCTCCTCGGGCAGTCCGAGGGCTCGTAGCTGCTTGCAGTGCTGGGAGTAGACGAACTGGCTCTGCCGCGCCCATCCGGCCCTGGTCTGGCCGAGCTCGCGCAGCACCGGGTCGAGGCTGGACTCGCGGTAGAGCTGGAAGCCCTTGACGCAGTGCCGGAAGATCGCCGGGTCGAGCGCGAACACCGTCCACCAGTCGCCGGGCGAGCCGGTCGCCGTGCCCTGTCTGCCGGGCTCGAGCAGCCGGTCGTTGAAGAAGGTGACCACCGGGTCGGTCATCTCCTCGCGCGGCACCTGCCGCAGCCTCGGCATCAGACGGTCCTGTCGGCGGCGGTCCTCGGCTCGTGCCGCACGTCGCCCGGCTGCCCGACAGGGCGGGTCCAGGCGGCGAACTCCACCAGCACGCCGTCGGGGTCCTTGAAGTAGATGGACCGGACGAACACCCCGTCGTGCATCTTCGGCGCCACCCCGAACTCGCTGTCGTCGTGGTTGAGCAGCACGCCCACGTCGATGCCCTTGGCGAGCAGCCGGTCGCGGTACTCCTCGATCCGCTCGGGCGGCACGTCGAAGGCGATGTGGTTCATCGACCCGACGGCCGACACCAGCTCGCCCCGGTCGGGCAGGTTCTTCGGCGCGGAGACGCCCGGCACGCCCTCCGGCGCGTCGGGGAACCAGAAGAACGCCAGCGCGTTGCCGCCGCCGCAGTCGAAGAAGAAGTGCTGGCCCCAGCCCATCGGCAGCTCGATCGTCTTGATCAGCGGCATGCCCAGGACGCCGGAGTAGAAGTCGACGGTCTGCTTCATGTCGGAGCAGACCAGAGCGATGTGGTTGACCCCGCGAAGCTCGAATTCGCTGTTCATAGTAACTACGTACTTATCACAGGGTTCAGCCAAAAAACATGACATGAGATGTCCTCTTTACCGGGCAGGCTCGCCGCATGATTGCACTGGTGGCGGGAGCGACCCGCGGCACGGGACGAGGAATAGCACGCGAGCTGGGCGCGATCGGCGCGACCGTCTACTGCACCGGCAGGACGACCCGCGAGCGGCGGTCGGAGATGAACCGGTCCGAGACGATCGAGGAGACCGCCGAGCTGGTCACCGCGGCCGGCGGCACCGGCATCGCGGTCCAGGTGGACCATCTGGAGAGCGACCAGGTCAAGGCGCTGGCCGAGCGGATCGACAGCGAGCAGGGGCGCCTGGACGTGCTGGTCAACGACGTCTGGGGAGCCGACTCCCTGTGGAGCTGGAACACGCCGATCTGGGAGCAGGATCTGGACAAGGGGCTGCGGCTGCTCAGGCTGGGCATCGACACCCACATCATCACCAGCCACCACCTGCTGCCGCTGCTGATCAAGGGCGGCGACGGCCTGGTCGTGGAGGTGACCGACGGCACCTGGGACTTCAACGTCACCCGCTACCGCGAGTCGCTCGTCTACGACCTGGCCAAGATGGCGGTCAACCGGCTGGCGTTCGCCCAGGCCCACGAGCTGCGCCCGCACGGCGGCACCGCGGTGGCCGTCTCGCCCGGCTTCCTGCGCTCCGAGGCGATGCTGGAGCACTTCGGCGTCACCGAGGACACCTGGCGGGAGGCGGTCGCCAAGGGCGCCGACGCCGCGTTCGCGGTCTCCGAGACCCCCGCCTACACCGGCCGCGCGGTCGCCGCCCTCGCCGCCGACCCCGACCGGCGGCGCTGGTCGGGCCGGTCGGTCTCCAGCGAGGAGCTGGCCCTGGCGTACGGGTTCACCGACGTGGACGGCAGCCGGCCCCAGGTGTGGAGATACCTCACGGACGTCGGCTACCTCACGGACGCCGCGGACAAGGGCGTCGCCCCCGACCCGGCGGACTACCGATGAGGCCGGGAGCCGGCCGGCCCGGCGATCGGGACGACCACCGCCAGCCCGCCGTGCGGGCCTGACCGGTCCCGTACAGGCCGGACATGCGGGTGGCGGCCTCGGCGACCGCGGCCCGCAGCTCCGGCGGCGCGAGCACCTCGGCCTCCGGGCCGAACCTCAGCACCTGCCCGAAGGCCACCTCGTCCGACTCGACCGCGAGCCGTACGGTGCCGTCGGGCTGGAGCGAGCCGAGCGCGCCGGTCAGGGCGGCCGGGTCGGCGATGTGGCGGAGCAGCCGCACCCCGCGCGGGGTGAGCCGCAGCGTGATCTCGGTCCGCAGCAGCGACCGGGTGAACCAGTTCGCCTGCTCGGCCCAGAACGCGGCCAGGTCGAAACCGGTGTCCCGGTCGAAGCCGGCGTCGCCGACCTCGACCGGGCCGAACCGGTCCACCCGGAAGATCAGGAATCTCGACCGCGAACGGGCGGCCAGATACCAGGCGCCCGCCTTGAGCACGAGCCCGTACGGCTCCAGCGTCCGCGCCCGCTCCTTGTAGACGGCGGTGACCAGGCGGTCCTTCCAGACGGCCCTGGCCAGCGGCGCGAGCGCGGCGGGCGGCGGGTCGCCGGCCGCGAACCAGCCGGGGGCGTCGAGGTGGAAGCGCTGCGCGGCCGTCGCGGGGGCGTCGCGCAGGCCGGGCGAGAGCGCGGCGGCGGCCTTCAGCCGGGCGGTCGCCGCCACCTCCCGCAGCCCCATCTCGCGCAGCGCCCCGGGCACCCCCGACAGGAACAACGCCTCGGCCTCGGCCCGGTCCAGCCCGGTCAGCCGGGTCCGGTAGCCGTCGAGCAGCCGGTAACCGCCGCCGCGTCCCCGGTCGGCGTAGACCGGCACGCCCGCCTCGGCCAGCGCCAGCACGTCGCGGTGCACGGTGCGTTCCGACACCTCCAGCTCCCGGGCCAGCTCCGCCGCCGTCATACCGCCCCGGCCCTGCAGCAGCAGGACCAGCGACATCAGCCGCGCGGCGCGCACAGCGGCAGCAGCACGGCGGACGGATGGGCGGGAGAGTGGAAGACCTCGACGTCGGCGGGCACCATCGGACCACCGTCGGCGAACGGAGCCCCGGTGCCGGGGTTGCGGGCGATCGTCGGGTAGGCGCCCGCGGCGACGTGCGCCCGGATCCGGTGGCCGCGCCGGAACCGGTGCCCGACCGGCCACAGGTCCACCGTGACCCGGCGCACCCCGTCGGCGTCGGCGGCGTCGCCGGGGCCGAGCCGTCGCACGCCCTCGGCCAGGTTGAACGACCTGCCGTCCGGGTGCACGTCGCACAGGCGCACCACCACGTCCACGTACGGCGTGCTGGAGCGGACGAACAGCTCGGCGGAGACCGGGCCGATCATCTCCACGTCGGCGTCCAGCGTGGAAGAGCTGTAGACCAGGACGTCGCGCCGGGCCTCCAGGCGGCGCTGGTCGCGCGGCCGGGAGTCGGCCAGCAGCACCGGCCCGCCGACCACCGGCGTCGGATGCTCCGGGTGGTAGCGGAACCGGTCGGGCTCCGACTCGACGGGATCGCCGGTGCCCAGCCCCAACCTCGGCCGCAGGTGCCAGCGCTGGGTCCGCACGCCCGGCACCGGCCAGTCGTGGTAGTCGCGCCACTCCTCGGCTCCCGTCACGTACAGCCGCACCGGCTGCTCGCGCAGCCCGGAGTCGTCGCCCATCAGGTGGGCCCGGAACCAGGCCAGCGCCTCGGCCATCGACGGCCGCCCGTGCCGCCTGTCGATGTGGTACCAGGGGCCGATCGTCAGGTACGGCCGGTGCCCGGCGGCCCGCATCGCCAGGTAGTCCTTCAACTGCCACGGCAGGAAGACGTCGTACCAGCCGCCCAGCATGGTGACCGCCGCGTGGACCTCACCCACCCTGGGCGAGAAGTCCCGCCTGTCCCAGTACGGCGCGGCCGGATCGGCGTGGTGGGCCAGCAGGTCCTGGTAGAAGCGCAGCGGCCGGCCGGCCGACACCAGGTCCAGCTCCGCCATCGGCCGCCCCGACAGCACGGCCCGGCGGGTCAGCCGGGGCGCGGTCAGCACGGCGGTGCCGCCGAACCGGCGCGACATGACGTCGGTCAGCGTGGTCCAGCTCAGCACCGACTCCAGGGCGAACGCGCCGCCCACGTAGGCGGCGTCCCTGAACTGCGAGGCGGTGATCTGGGTGGCCATCGCCCTCAGCTCGGGACCGGCCTCGGCCGCCACGGCCCACTGGGTGTAGCCGAGGTAGGAGGGGCCGAACATGGCCAGCGATCCGCCGTACCAGGGCTGCCCGCGCAGCCAGGCGAGGGTGGCCAGGCCGTCGTCGCGTTCGTCGCCCAGCGGGTCGAGCCGCCCGCCGGAGCCGAAACCGCCCCGGCAGCTCTGGATCACCACCTGGAACCCGTGCCGCGCGAACCCCCGGCCGTACATCCAGCCGAACAGGCCGCGCCTGCCGTACGGCGAGCGGACCAGGATGGTCGGCGGCCGCTCCACCCCCTCGGGGGCGTAGCGGTCGGCCAGCAGGATCACGCCGTCGGGCATCGGCACGGGCAGGTCACGCTGGAGCCGTACGCGTCGCATGTCCTACCACTAACAGATGCCTGCGGGGATGCGATAGCCGGGGGTGTTCAGCTGAAATGCCGGTAGTGCGGCCAGAGGTCGCTCCACGGCTGCCGGATCCCCCGGCACAGCCAGACGGTCATGCCCTGCTCCTCGTTGTCGATCCCGACGCCGTTGTCCACCTCCGCCCGGGCCTCGCAGGTGTCGAAATAGTCGCGCCGGCCGGTGTTCACCAGGATGGCGACGGTGCCCGACTCGGGCGGCGGGCCGTACTCCCAGAGCTGGTTGTGCCCGGAGTAGACGCGCGGCAGGCCCGCGCGCACGAGCGAGCCGTGCTCGCCGTAGTTGCCGGTCACGATCACCGCCCGCGCCTGCTCGTCCGGCGGCAGCGAGCGCAGCACGCCGAGCACGGCGGCGTCGAACTCCGGCCAGCCGATCGACTCGCGCGCCACCTCGTTGATCGCGGGCACGGGGGTGGCGGCCAGGACCCCGACCGGGATAAGCGGCAGCGCGAGCAGCGCCGAGCCCAGGCCGTTGAACACCAGCGACGCCCTCGCCTGCCGCGCCCGGTCGACCCCCGCCTGCTCCGCGCTCACACACCCCGCCGCGAACAGCAGCAGGATGAGCCCCGCCGTGTAGTCGAAGCGGCCGCCGCTGACCAGGGTCAGCACGGCGATGGCGGGATAGGCCACGGCCAGCGCCCGCACCCGGCGGTCGCGCCACAGCCGCCACCAGCCGAAGGCGCCGATCACCGACACCACCGGCCCGAACAGGATCAGCTGCATGGGCACGAACAGCACCCGCATCTCGCCGCCCTTGTCCTCGCCGAGCGCCCCCGCCATCGTCACCTGCGGCCAGTCATGGGTGGCCTGGTAGATCAGGTTGGGCGCGGCGATCGCCAGCGCGATCGCCACCCCCGCCCACAGCCAGGGGCCGGCCAGCGTCCGGCGCGGCCCCGCCAGCACCAGCCCGGCGGCCAGCCCCAGCACCAGCATCGCGATCAGCAGCTTGTTGTACGTCGCCAGCCCCAGCACCAGCCCGGCGGCCGCCCACCACCGGGGCTCCTCGCGCAGCAGCGCCCTGAGCACGCACAGGATGCCCGCCGCCCAGAACGGCAGGTCGAGGCTGGCGGTCAGCACGGTGTGGCCCAGGATGAGGGTGTAGGCGCCGGTGGCGACGCCGAACGCCGACAGCACCTGCGCCGGGCCGCCGCCGCCCAGCTCGCGCGCGATGAGCGCCACCAGCACCACCAGCACCGCCGCGGCCAGGGCGGGCAGCAGCCGGAACGCGAGCGGCGAGTCGCCGAACACCGCTCTGGATGCCCTGACCAGCAGCGGCGTCAGCGGCGGCTGGTCGACGTATCCCCAGTCGAGATGGTCGGACAGGAAGCGGAAGTAGAGCTCGTCACGGTGATAGCCGTAACGAGGGCTGACGGACAGCAGAATGGCGAACAACGCGACAGCGATGGACGTGACCGATCGCCACGCCGGTAAGGGGAGCCCCATGCCCGGAGAAGCTAGCCGCTGAAGGCCATCCGCGGGAAGCCGGGTTCGGCGAGCCGCGTTGCGTGATCTTGGTTCGGGCGGCTACCCTGGTGGGCATGCGAAATCGCGTCGAGCTCCAGTGGTGGCGCCGCTCCTAGGCGGCGCGATACTCGCATTTCAACGGACGGCCGCCCCGGATGGCGGCCCTTTTCGTGTCCGCCCCCGGGGCTCATCATTTGACGGCTCATCATTCGACAAGGGGCAGCACGTGGAGACGAGCGGATATACCAGCGGATACGTCACGGCCGGGGGCATCGGCGTCGAGCGCGAGACGCGCGAGGTGTCGGAGGACGCCCTCGAAGAGATCGTGACGGCCCTCGGCGAGAGGCGCGGCGGCGCGTTCTCCTCCGGCATGGACTATCCCGGCCGCTACAGCCGATGGGCCTTCGGCTATGTCGACCCCTGCCTGGAGCTGGTCGCCCGGGGCCGCACCATCTCCGCCAGGGCGCTCAACGCGCGCGGCCGGGTGGTGCTGCCGGCCGTCGTGTCCTGCCTGCTGGCCGCGGGCAAGCCGGTCGAGGAGCCCACCGCCGACCGGGTCGAGGTGCACGTGCCCGAGTCGGAGGGCCTGCTGCCCGAGGAGATGCGCAGCCGCCGGCCCACGGTGTTCACCGCGATCCGCGAGGTCATCGCCGCCTTCCGGGGAGACGACCCCCACCTCGGCCTCTACGGCGCCTTCGGCTACGACCTGGCCTTCCAGTTCGAGCCCATCCGGCAGGAGCTCGTCCGGCCCGACGACCAGCGCGACCTCGTGCTGCACCTGCCCGACCGGCTCATCGTGATCGACCGGCAGCGCGAGACCTGCCTGGAGCACCGCTACGAGTTCACCGTCGACGGCGCCACCACCCGGGGGCTGGAGCGCTCCGGCGACACCGCCCCGCCCGCCGCCCCGGCCGCGATCCCGCCCGACCCGGTCAAGGGCTCCTACGCCAAGGTCGTCGCCGCCGCCAAGGAGAAGTTCAAGCGCGGAGACCTGTTCGAGGTCGTCCCCGGCCAGGTCTTCCACGCCACCTGCGCCGACCCGGCCGCCTTCTACCGCGGCCTGCGTCACAGCAACCCCGCCCCGTACGAGTTCATCATCAGCCTCGGCGAGGGCGAGCACCTGGTCGGCGCCTCGCCCGAGATGTACGTCCGGGTCAGCGGCGACCGCGTCGAGACCTGCCCCATCTCCGGCACCATCGCCCGCGGCAGCAACCCGGTCGAGGACGCCGAGGCCATCCGCACCCTCCTGTCCAGCGTCAAGGAGGAGTCGGAGCTGACCATGTGCACCGACGTCGACCGCAACGACAAGTCGCGCATCTGCGTGCCCGGCTCCGTCCAGGTCATCGGCCGGCGCCAGATCGAGCTCTACTCCCGCCTGATCCACACCGTCGACCACATCGAGGGCCGGCTGCGCCCCGAGTTCGACGCGCTCGACGCCTTCCTCACCCACATGTGGGCCGTCACGGTCACCGGCGCGCCCAAGACCTGGGCCATGCAGTTCATCGAGGACCACGAGGCCACCACCCGCAGGTGGTACGGCGGCGCGATCGGCTTCATCGGCTTCGACGGCTCCATGAACACCGGCCTGACCCTGCGCACCGCCCAGATCAGGAACGGCGTCGCCACCGTCAGGGCCGGGGCCACCCTGCTGTTCGACTCCGACCCCGCCGCCGAGGAGCGCGAGACCGAGCTCAAGGCCAGCGCCCTGCTCGGCGCGCTCGCCGCCGTCAACGAGCCGCACGCCGTGCCCGCCGCGCCCGTCCGTGAGCTGCCCGGCCAGGGCATGAAGGTGTTGCTCGTCGACCACGAGGACTCCTTCGTCAACACGCTGGCCGACTACTTCCGCCAGGAGGGCGCCGAGGTGGTGACGCTGCGCCACGGGTTCCCGGCCGAGACGATCGACGAGATCGGGCCCGACCTGGTGGTGCTCTCGCCCGGCCCAGGCTGGCCGTCCGACTTCGGCATGTCGGCGCTGATCGACCAGATCTACGCCCGCGAGCTGCCCGTCTTCGGCGTCTGCCTCGGCCTGCAGGCCATGGTCGAGCAGGCGGGCGGCTCGCTGGAGCTGCTCGACTACCCCGAGCACGGCAAGCGCGGCCAGGTGACGCGGCTCGGCGACAGCGCGCTGCTCGACGGGCTGCCCGCCGAGTTCACCGCGGCCCGCTACCACTCGCTGCACGCCAAGCGGCCCGGCGTCGTCGGCTTCACCGCCACCGCCCTCACGCCCGACGGCAACGTGATGGCGATCGAGGACACCCGCAACCGCCGCTTCGCGGTGCAGTTCCACCCCGAGTCGATCCTCACCGCCGAGGGCGGCGCGGGCGCGAAGGTCATCGCCAACGTGCTGCGGCTCTCACGTCGGTAAAACCACCCCGGGAGCATGCGGTGACCCCCTAGAGTCTCCGCATGCTCCCCGTAGACCTACCGGACACGGTGCGTGAGGCCCTGTCGGCCCCGCTCGTCGACCAGCACTGCCACGGGGTGCGCCGCGACGACCTGACCAGGGCCCCCTTCGAGACGCTGATCAGCACGGGCGGCCTGCCGGCGCCGCCCGGCACCACCCACTTCGACACCCCGCTCGGTGCCGCGATCCGCCGCTGGTGCGCCCCCGTGCTCGATCTGGAGCCGCACGTCGCCCCCACCGTCTACCTGGCGCGGCGGGCCGAGCTCGGCGCCGACGAGGTCAACCGGCGGCTGCTGGGGGCGGCCGGGGCGCTGACGTTCCTCGTCGACACCGGGGTGGAGAGCGGAGAGCTGCTGTCGGCCGCCGAGCTGGGCCGGTTCGGCTCCGCCGTAGCCGACGAGATCATCCGGATCGAGCAGATCGAGCAGGACGTGGCGGAAGTGGCCGAGGCCGCCCTCGACTACGTGGACAGCCTCGCCGAGGAGCTCACCGCCCGGGCCGTCGGTGCCGTCGGGATGAAGACGGTCGTCGCCCACCGCTGCGGCCTCGGCTTCGACCCGTCCCGGCCGGCCCGCGGCTCGGTGCTCGCCGCGGCCAACCGGCGGCTGTCGGAGCCCAAGGAGCCGGTGACCGACCCGATCCTGCTGCGCCACCTGCTCTGGACGGCGGTCGACGTGGCCAGGGAACGCGGGCTGCCGCTGCAGGTCCACGCCGGGTTCGGCGCCGGCGGCGCCGGCCCGCACCTGGCCGACCCGTCGCGGCTGACCGGGTTCATCAGGGCGCTGCAGCCGATGGGGGTGCCGGTGGTCCTGCTGCACTGCTACCCCTACCACCGGCAGGCCGCGCACCTCGCCGACGTGCATCCCCACGTGCACGTCGACGTGGGGCCCGCCCTCACCCGCGGCGCGGCCGGGGCGTGGCGGGCGATGGACGAGCTGCTGGAGCTGGCGCCGTTTCACAAGCAGTTGTTCGGGTCCGGCTGCGCCGGTGTGGCCGAGACCTGTCACCTGGGCGCGTTCTTCTTCCGGCGTTCGCTGGGCGGGGCGCTCAAGACGCGGCTCGACGCGGGTGAGTGGAGCACCGCCGACGCGGCCCGCGTGGCCCACATGATCGGCTCCGGCAACGCCCGCCGCGTCTACCGCCTGTGAATTCCTCCTCCGCGAATTCCTCCTCCGGTAGGAGGCGCGGGCAGTCCTGACTTCGCCATAATCGCCGACAAATGAGTGCGATCGAGATTCGAGATCTTGGCAAATCGTTCGGACCGGTGCGGGCGGTCGACGGGGTGTCCTTCACGGTCGAGCCAGGCACGATCACGGGCTATCTGGGCCCCAACGGCGCCGGCAAGACCACCACCCTGCGCTGCCTGCTGGGCCTTGTCACCGCCGACTCCGGGACGGCGCTGGTCAACGACCGGCGCTACGTCGAGCTGCCGCACCCGCTCACCGAGGTGGGCGCGGTGCTCGAAGCCACCAACTTCCATCCGGGCCGTACGGCCCTCAACCATCTGCGGGTGATCTGCGCGGCGGCCGGGCTGCCCCCCGAGCGCGCGGCGGAGGCGCTCGAACAGGTCGGCCTCGGAGAGGTCGCCGGCAAACGGGTGATGACCTTCTCGCTCGGCATGCGGCAGCGCCTGGCGCTGGCCACCGCCCTGGTCGGCCACCCCCGGGTGTTCATCCTCGACGAGCCCGCCAACGGGCTCGACCCGGCCGGCATCCAGTGGCTGCGCGGCTTCCTGCGGCACCTGGCCCACGAGCGGGGCGCCGCGGTGCTGGTCTCCAGCCACGTGCTGGCCGAGGTCGAGCAGATCGTCGACAACGTGGTGATCATCGCCAAGGGCCGGCTCGTCCGCCAGGGGAGCCTGGCGGAGCTCGTCTCCAACGGCGACACGGTCATCCGGGTGCGCGCGGTCGACCCCGGCGAGCTGGTGCCCGCCCTCGAACGGGCCGGCGCCACGGTCGTGCGGTCCGACGGCGTCCTGCGGGTGACCGGGCTCGACGCCGAGCGCATCGGCCGGATCGCGCTGGACGAGCGGGTCGTGCTCACCGAGGTCAGCCAGGAGCGCAGCGACCTGCAACACGTCTTCCTGGAGCTGACCGGCGAGGGGGAGACCTCATGAGACTGATCCGCGCGGAGCTGCTCAAACTCACCACCACCCGGCTCTGGTGGGTGATGCTGGCCGTCACCATCGCCTACGCGCTGCTGCAGCTGGGGATCACCATCGGCTTCGCGGGAGTGACCGGCGGTCAGCCCGGCGCGCCCGCGATCCCCGGCCGCGACACCGCGCCTTTCCAGGAGCTCATGTGGGGCCTCGGGGCGAGCGGGGCGGTCTTCCCGATGATCCTCGGGGTGGTCATGATGACCGCCGAATACCGCTACCAGACCATCACCAGCACGTTCCTGACCACTCCGCGGCGCGAACGGGTGGTGGCCGGCAAGCTTGGCGCCGGGGTCGTCGTCGGCCTGGTGTTCGGCCTGGTCGTGCTGGCGCTGACCGCTGTCGCGGTGGTGATCACGGTGCCGCTCGCCGGCGGCGAGCTGTCCTTCACCGGATCGACCGCCCGGATCGTCGTGGGCACCCTGGCCGTGCTGATGCTCTACACGCTCTTCGGCATCGGGATCGGCGCGCTGATCCGCAACCAGCTCGGCGCCATCGTCGCGGCCGTCGCCTGGGTCTTCGTCATCGAGGCCATCGTCAGCGCGATCCCCGCGCTGCGGCCGGTGGGCCGGTGGACACCCGGCGGCGCCGCCACCGCGCTCACCAACAGCGGCGTCGACCTCGGCCTCGGCACCGACTGGCTGCTGCCGGCCTGGGCCGGTGGCGTGGTGCTGCTCGGCTACGCGCTGGTCTTCGCCGCGGTGGCCTCGGCCACCACGTTGCGCCGCGACATCACCTGAGGTCCCATCCCCGGCCCCGAGTCGCGGGCGAGCTCCCGACCTGGTTTGCTTGGGGCCGTCACACCATCTGAACCGAGCGGGGGCTCGCCGTGCACGCCGTCGAACCGGAGATCGAGATCACCTTTCGTAGCGACATGGACGTGGAGCTGGTCAAGTCCGCCGCGTCCGACGCCGACGTGTTGTGGGCCGCACGGGTCTCCACCAAGGGTGAGAGCTCGCTGGCCGAGATCGAAGCCGACCCTGAGCGGTCCAAGGGCCTGATCAACTATCTGATGAGAGATCGGCACGGCACGCCGTTCGAGCACTCGTCGATGACCTTCTACGTCAGCGCCCCGATCTTCGTGTTCCGTGAGTTCATGCGGCATCGGACCTTCTCCTACAACGAGGAGTCCGGCAGATACCGGCAGCTGGTCCCGGTCTTCTACGTGCCAGGGCCCGATCGCAAGCTGGTCCAAGAAGGCAAACCCGGCAGATATGTCTTCACCGGCGGCACGCCCGAACAGCACAAGCTGGT
The DNA here is from genome assembly GCF_059358955.1 of Nonomuraea sp. CX421. NCBI lineage: Bacteria > Bacillati > Actinomycetota > Actinomycetes > Streptosporangiales > Streptosporangiaceae > Nonomuraea > Nonomuraea sp. CX421. Next base: position 177,079 of record NZ_JCADBK010000010.1, read on the forward strand.
CACCGAGGTGACCCAGGAGAGCTACCGGCGCTCCTACCGCGCCTATCTGGAGATGCTGGAGGCGGGAGTGGCCCGGGAGGTGGCCCGCACCGTGCTCCCGGTCGGCCTCTACTCGTCGATGTACGCCACCTGCAACGCTCGCGCTCTGATGAACTTCCTGTCCCTGCGGACCAAGCGCGAGGACTCCGCGTTCCCCTCGTTCCCGCAGCGCGAGATCGAGATGGTCGCCGAGCGGATGGAGGAGCTGTGGGCGGGGCTCATGCCTCTCACCCACGCGGCCTTCGAAGCCAACGGCCGCGTCTGTCCCTGACGAGAGGGCGCTGGGGCGGGTCATGCCGCCCCAGCGCCGGGTTCAGGCGAGAGTCGGCATCACGTACACCTCGGCGCCCGGCGGCAGCGCGCAGTCGAGGCTGCCGAGGCCGCGGATGCTGTCGCCTGAGATGATCATGCTGATGTGGCGGCGGATGCGGCCGTACTCGTCGCGCAGCCGTTCCTCCAGCAGGGGGTGGGTGCGGCGGAGCGTGTCGAGCGCGGCCCCCAGGGTGGGCGGGGTCTCGGTGTCGGCGCCGACGGCGAAGACCTTGACCTCGCTCCGGCCGCTCACCCAGCGGCGCAACGAGCCGGGCAGCACGAACACGACCATCGTCACGGGCTTGGCCATCGGCTACAGCACCGCCGCGCGCACCGACAGCACGTCGGGCAGGTGCCCGGCCACCAGCGACCAGCTCTCACCGTCGTCGCGCGAGGCGTAGACCTCGCCGTCGCGGGTGCCGAAGTAGACGCCCGCCTCGGAGGCGGTCATCGCGTCGCGCAGCACGGTCGCGTGCACCGGCGGCTCGGGCAGGCCCCGGTCGAACCCATGCCAGCTCGCCCCCGCGTCGTCGGTGCGGTAGACCCGCAGGTGGTGGTCGACGGGGGTGCGGTCCATGTCGGCTCGCAGCGGCAGCACGTACGCCGTGTCAGGCCGCGAGGAGTGCACCACGATCGGGAAGCCGAAGTCGGACGGCAGCGACGAGCCGACGTCGTGCCAGGAGCCGCCGAAGTCGTCGCTGCGGTAGACGCCGAAGTGGTGCTGCAGGAACAGCCGGTCGGGACGCGAGGCGTGCATGCCCACCTTGTGCACGCACTGCCCGAACTCGGGATACTGCTGCCCCTCGGGCAGGAACGGCGCCCGGATGCCCTGGTTGGCCGCCTCCCACGACACGCCGCCGTCGAGGGTGCGGTAGAAGCCGGCCGCGGACACGGCGATGCCCATGATCCTGGGGTCGGTCGGATGCGGGATGATCGTGTGCAGGCAGAGCCCGCCGCCGCCCGGCTGCCAGAGCTCCCGGTGGGGGTGCTCCCACAGACCCTCGACGAGCTCATAGGTGACCCCGCGGTCCTCGGAGCGGAACAACGCGGCCGGCTCCGCGCCCGCCCACACCACGTCGGGCTCCGACGGCGACGGTGTCAGCTGCCACACCCGGGTGAGCGTGGCGCCCGTTTTCTCGGGGAAGGCGACAGGCGCCTGTCGTGCCTCCTGCCAGGTGGCGCCCAGGTCGTCGGAGTAGGTCACCGAGGGGCCGAAGTGGCCGTACTCGATCCCGGCCAGCAGCCGGGGGGTGGCGGTGCGCGTGTCGATAGCCACCGAGGGGACACCGACCGTGGAGAACCGGATGGGTTCAACCTCGAACGCGCCGCCTCCCGCCGAGCGGGCCAGGAACAGGCCCTTGCGGGTGCCGATCGCGAGCATCACATCACTCATGCCTAGCTCCCATCGCTCCTATGTTCGCTTTCCGGCCATCGTGTCACGGCATCGCGGAGGCCGCCGGGAGGTGGGAGATTTGGCGGCCGATTACCCGCCAGGTAATCGTGCCGCTTCCCTCCTGCTCCTAGAGTTGTGCGACATGGGAGCCCTTGCCGTACAAGATGAGACTTTTGGTGATTTGTTGCGGTCGTGGCGGCAGCGCCGCCGCGTGAGCCAGCTGGACCTGGCGATCGAGGCCGACGTGTCGGCCCGCCACCTCAGCTTCCTGGAGACCGGGCGGGCCCGGCCGAGCCGCGAGATGGTGGCGAGGCTGGCCGAGGAGCTGGAGGTGCCGCTGCGGCACCGCAACCGGCTGCTGGTCGCCGCCGGGTTCGCGCCGATGTTCCCCGAGCGTGAGGTGCGCGCCCCTGAGATGCACGCGGTACGGCAGGCGCTGGACAAGATCCTCGCCGGCCACGAGCCGTACCCCGCCCTGGTGGTGGACGCGGCCTGGAACCTGGTGGCGGCCAACCGGGCGGCCGGGATGTTCATGGAGGGCGTGCCCGCCGAGCTGCTGACGGAGCCGGTCAACGCCTTGCGGCTGTCGCTGCACCCCGACGCGATGGGCGGCCGGCTGGCCAACCTGGCGGAGGTGCGCGCCCACCTGCTGCACCGGCTGCGCAGGCAGGCGGAGGTGTCGGGCGACGGGCGGCTGGCCGAGCTGCACGACGAACTGGCCGGTTACGTCTACCCGGGGGTGGACCTGAACGTGGCGCACGTGCCGGGGCCGGCCGACATCCTGGTGCCGCTGCGGATCAGGCACGGCGACCGGATCCTGTCGATGTTCACCACGATCGCCACCTTCGGCACGCCGGTGGACGTGACGGTGTCGGAGCTGGCCATCGAGACGTTCTGGCCCAACGACGAGGAGACCGCGGCGGCCTTCCGGTAGCCGCGCCTACCGTTCGCCGTGCACGATGTCGCGGTGGATGCGCGACAGCGGCACCCCGTCCGCCTGCAGCCGCCGGACCGTCTCGTTGACCATGGGGGACGGCCCGCACACGTACACCTCGTGCTCGGTCCAGGAGTGGAAGCGCCGCGTGACCTCCGGGAGCGCGCCGCGCATCCCCTCGTAACCCGGGTCGTCCGACACCACGGGCACCACGCGCAGCCAGGGGAAGGAGGACTCCATCCGGATCAGGTCGGGCAGGTCGTACAGCTCCTCGGCGGTCCGCGCGCCGTACAGCAGGTGGATGTTGGGCCGGTGGCCCGACTCGATGACCTGCTCGATGATGGCCTTCAGCGGAGCCAGCCCGGTGCCGCCCGCGACGAAGAGCAGGTCACGCGCGCCGCGTTCCGGCGGCGTCATCGTGCCCATCGGGGGCCCGGCCATGACCGTGTCGCCGACGCGGGTGTCGCGGATCAGCGTGGTCGAGACCCAGCCGCCCGGAACCGAGCGCACGTGCAGCCGGATCGTGTTGTCCGCGCGCGGCGCGTTGGCGATGGAGAAGGTCCGCCACACGCGCGGCCAGCGCGCGGTCTGCACGTTGATGTACTGCCCCGCGGTGTACGGCAGCCGCTGCGTGGGCCGCAGGGTGATGACCGCGATGTCGCGGGCGCGGCGCTCGTGGTCGACGACCTCGGCCAGCCACCAGGCGGGCGACATCCCGGCGTCGGAGTCGGCCGACTCGATCATCTGGTTGGCAGCGGAGCCGTAGGCGGCCACCCAGGCGGCCTCGATCTCGCTGGTCCAGATGTCGGCCGCGAACCTCCTGACGGTCGCGAGCAGGGCGTTGCCGACCGCCGTGTAGTGCTCGGCGACCACGCCGTACTTGCGGTGGTCGCGCCCCAGCTGGCCGAGGAAGCAGGAAAGGCCGCCGGGGCTGTCGAGGCTCCACACGATACGGGTCAGAGCGCCGAACAGCCGGTCGCGCTGGACGTTCATGGCCGGCGGGAACATGCTCCGCAGGTGCGGATTCTCGGCGAACAGCCGGCCGTAGAAGTAGGCGGCGGCCTTGTCCGCCACCGGTTCGATGACGGAGAAACTCTCCTTTACCAGGCGCGGATTCAACGACATATGCCTAATCAACCCCACCCTAGGTGACCGGAATCGGTTTCCGGTCGCGTTGTTCCACCTCCCTGACGGCTCCGGGTGTCGAGCGTCCGGCGGGCCCCGGCTCATCCGAGCGCTCGAAATCGAGTCTTCCACCACCACCTGGGCACCACAACCGTTTCACCCCGATAGGGGGCTAAGCAGAGCTATGTGTAACGGTAGCGTTATTTTTGTTGATCGAATGTCCGGTGATTGTCGGCGACAGGTGAACGTGTATTGCATTCGTATTTACAGCCATTTATCCAAATAAATGACTAAAGATGTGTTCGGGAGGATCGTTCATCTTCGAGCCCGAGCCCTCCTGCGTGCCCAGGCGATGCCCGTCAGGACGGTCGCCCCCACGGCCACGGCGATCATCGCGGGGCCGGCCCAGCCGGCGGCGGGTGCGGGTCCAGCGTTCACGCGGACCGGTGTTCCCAGGGCGGCGATCAGCGCGGGAGTGAGCGGGCGCCTTGGTGAACACCTCTGACTCGGCGCCGAGGTCACCCTTGTAGACGTGGTCGGTGCGGAACGTGGTGGTGATACTGCCGCCGCCCAGGATCGGTTCGTCCACGCGGACGTTCGTGACGGTGGCGGAGAAGACGGCGGCCGCCTCGTTCACATGCTGCTGTGGCGTACGCGTCGCGCAGGAGCAGCCCGAGCGGGCGGTCACGGTGTCCACCGAGATCATTAAGAAGGCCGCGACCAGGGGAAGACCATGATTATCCGTGCTATCACGTCTATCGGAACGTATCGCGAACATGATCGGTTCGGCTGAGGCCGGTCCCGCCGCCGCGAGACGCGGCTCCGGATCATTCTTTGAGGACGCGCCGAGGCTGGTAGATGTACGGAGTCGTGGTGGTCAGCGGGGTGAAGCCGAGGCGGCCCAGGATCGGGCGGCTCTGGTCGGAGGCGTCCACCTGGAGGTAGCGGTAACCCCGCTCGGCGGCGACGCGGGCCCGGTAGGCGACGAGGGCCCGGTAGACGCCGCGCCCTCGCCAGGCCGGCGCGGTGCCCCCGCCCCACAGGCCGGCGAACGCGACGCCGGGGGTCAGCTCGATCCGCCCCCCGCTCACCGGCCGATCCCCGGCCAGCGCGACCACCGCGACCACCGTGTCCGGCTCCCGCGTGAGCCGGTCGAGCAACTGGCGCCCCATCTCGGGCCGGGCCTCGCCGAACGCCTCCTCGTGCGCCCGCGTCAGCAACTCCACGCCGGCCGCGTCGGTGACCGGCGCCAGACGGACGCCGTCCGGCGGCCGGACCTCCGTGGACAGGGCGGCGACCGGAGCCACCATCAGCGTCTCGGCGGGCTCAGGGACGAAACCGGCCGCCCGCAGCCGCTCCGCCAGGTCGGCCGGCCGGTCGTGTCCGTAGTGCTTCCACTCGAACTCGACGCCCAGCGCGGTGAAGTGGCGCACCTGCGCGGCGATGGCCGCGTCCGCGCCCGTCTCGTCGAGACATGACCAGACGACCGCGTTCCACTCGCCGGTCTGCCGCACCACGTCGTCCGCCCGCTCGACCCGGACCCCGGAGCCCTCGGGCGGCGCCTCCCGCCGCATCTCCCGGTCGAACAGGGCGAGCACCACGTCGTGATCCATCCGATTCATCCGCCCACCTCAGCACCCGCCGGCCGGGCCCGGCAACCGGCTTTCCCGGGGCTCGCGGGCCCGATCGCGTGGTCTGCCGGCAGGACGACTCGCAGGAGACGGTCGCGCGGAGCCACGCGACCTGACCATGTCATTTGACGAAATGTCATGTGTGGTCAGTTTTCGGTCCTGAACGGCAGTGACGGAAGGGGATCTCCGAGAGAGGTGACATAACCGAAATGGAGTGCGCCATGATGGGTCAGTGGCCGTCGCCCGACACGATGGCGGCACACCTCCTGCACGCCCCCTGGAGATCGCATGTCCCGACCGCTGATCGGCATCACCGCCTACTTCGAGGCCGCCCGCTGGGGTGACTGGGTGCGCGAGGCGGTGATCTCGCCTCCCGCCTACGCCAAGGCGGTCGAGCGGGCGGGCGGCGCCCCCGTGATCCTGCCGCCGCTCGGCCCGCACGCGGTCGCCGACTACGTGCGCGGGCTGCGGGGCGTGGTGCTGGCCGGGGGCGTCGAGGTGGGCGCCGCGGCCTACGGAGACGAGCAGGACGAGCGGGTGGCCGGGGCGCAGGTCCACCGCGACCGGTTCGAACTGGCACTGGCCCGGGCCGCCGTGGAGGCCGACGTCCCGATCCTGGCCATCGCCCGGGGCATGCACGTGCTCAACGTCGCGCAGGGCGGCACCCTGATCCCGTGGCTGCCCGAGATGCTCGACCACGACCGGCACGGCGAGCCCGGCACCCCCCACGTGATCCAGGTGAGCGTCTCCAGCACGCTCGGCAAGGCCGTGGGCGACCGGGTCGAGGTGGTCGCGCCGCACGTGCAGTCGCTGCGCCGGCTGGGCAGCGGGCTGCTCGCCGTGGCCTGGGCCGACGACCAGATCGTCGAGGCCGTCGAGCTGCAGGGGCACCGGTTCGGCGTGGGCGTGCAGTGGCATCCCGAGCGGGGCGGGGAAGCCGGCTTGTTCGATGCGTTCGTGGAGGCGGCCCGCTAGGCTGCGATCATGCCGCTGCACCCCCAGGCGCGGGAGTACATCGCGCTCCACCCGTCTGATCTCGGCGCCGACCTGGCCACGCTGGACCTGGCGAGGATCCGGGAGATCCGGGCGCACGACGAGCTGGCCACCCAGCGAGGGCCGCTCACCCACCTGCCCTTCGTCCGCGACGAGGAGGCCGAGGGGGTGCCGATCCGCGTCTACCGGGCCGACCGGGGCGACGGCGCGCTGCCCGTGGTGGTCTACTTCCACGGCGGCGGCTGGGTGTTCGGCAGCGTCAAGCGCAACGACGCCCTCGGCCGCGACCTGGCGATCCGCACGGGCGCGGTGGTGGTCTCGGTCGACTACCGGCTGGCGCCCGAGCACCCCTTCCCGGCCGCCGCCGACGACGCCTGGACCGTGGTGCGCGACCTGTTCGCCCGCCCCGCCTTCTACCAGAGCAACGGCGCCGTCGCCGTGCTCGGCGACAGCGCCGGGGGCAACCTCGCGGCCGTCGCCGCCTGGCAGGCCCGCGACGCCGGGCTCGCCCTGGCCCACCAGGTGCTCGTCTACCCGGCGCTCGACCTGGCGATGGACACCCCCAGCTACCGTGAGTTCGCCACCGGCTTCGGCCTGGACGCCGCGGAGATGGCCTGGTTCGCCGGACGCTACGCCCGCGACGCCGATCCCGGCGACCCCCGCCTGTCGCCGCTGCGGCTCGGATCCCCGGCCGGGCTGGCGCCCGCGACCGTGGTGACCGCCGAGTGCGACGTGCTGCGCGACGACGGCGAGCGCTACGCCGCGCGGCTGGCCGAGGCCGGGGTGCCCGCCGAGGTGCGCCGCTACCCGGGCGCCGTGCACGGCTTCTTCGGCCTGCCCGGCCTGTTCGACCAGGCCATCGAAGCCCGTGCCTACGTGGCCGAACGGCTGCGCGAGGCCTTCGCCAAGGGGGCGGCATGACGTACGAGAAGCTCAAGACCGACATGCCCGAGGCCGGCGTGCTGCGCGTCACGATCAGCGAGCCGCGCAGGCTCAACGCCGTCGACATGACCGGTCACCGCGAGCTGGCCGAGATCTGGCGCGACGTCGACCGCGACGACTCCGTCAGGGCCGTCGTCGTCAGAGGGGAGGGCGAGGCGTTCTCGGCCGGCGGCGACCTGTCGATGATCGAGGAGATGACCCGCGACCACGCCACCCGGTTGCGGGTGTTCGGCGAGGCCCGCGACATCGTCTACAACGTCCTCAACTGCTCCAAGCCGATCGTCTCGGCCATCCAGGGCCCCGCCGTGGGAGCCGGGCTGGCGGTCGCGCTGCTGGCCGACATCTCCGTGGCCGGTCGCACCGCCCGCATCATCGACGGCCACACCAGGCTCGGCGTGGCCGCCGGCGACCACGCCGCGATCGTCTGGCCGCTGCTGTGCGGGCTGGCCAAGGCCAAATACCATTTGCTGCTCTGTGAGCCCGTGACGGGCGAGCAGGCCGAGCGGATGGGCCTGGTCAGCCTGTGCGTCGACGACGACCGGGTGCACGAGACGGCGATGGAGATCGCCGTCAAGCTGGCCTCTGGAGCGCAGGAGGCGATCAGGCTGACCAAGTACGCGCTCAACAACTGGCTGCGGATGGCCGGGCCCTCGTTCGACGCCTCGCTGGCGATGGAGTTTCTCGGTTTCACCGGCCCTGACGTGGCCGAGGGTGTGCGCGCGCTGAGGGAGAAGCGACCGCCCTCGTTCTCGTGACGAGGTGATTGGGCCCCGACTCGGGGTAGGCGCAGTCAGCATGAGAGCCAAGGTCAGCACGGCCCTGCCGCCGCGCCGGCCTGCGGTGACGAAAGCCTGTCGGCCGAGGTCCAGAAGGCAGGCCCGGAGGCAGAACGGGGGCGCCGTTGAGGGACGGTCCGCTCCCGGCCGCGTACGAGACCGCGAGGGGGAGATCAGGCAGGGGAACGGCGCCATGACCGCGGACATCGACGCCGTTCCGCGCAACCACGGGGGCCGTGGGCAGGCCGGGCCCGGAGGTCAGAAGCTGCGGGGCAGCCCCAGCACCTGGGTCGCGAGGTAGTTAAGAAGCAGCTCCTCGGTCACAGGTGCGACCTTCCCGATGCGGGCGTCGGTGAGCAGCCTGGCCACCGGATACTCCAGTGAGTACGCCATCCCGCCGTGCGTCTGGAAGGCCGCGTCGGCCGCCTCCCAGGCCGCCTGCGACGCGGTCAGCTTGGCGATGTTGGCCTCCATGGCGCAGGGCAGCCGCTGGTCGAAGCTCCATGCCGCCTTGTACAGCATCAGACGGGCCAGCTCGATCTTGGCCTTGACCTGTGCGAGCGGGAACGCGACCGCCTGGTTGGCGCCGATCGGGCGGCCGAACACCTCGCGCTCCTTGGCGTACGCGACCGCGACCCGCAGGGCCACCTCGGCCCCGCCGAGCGCCGAGGCGGCCAGCAGGACGCGCTCGGGGTTGAGGATGTCCCAGAGCACGGCGGCGCCCTGGTCGACCTGGCCCACCACGCTGGAGGCGGGCACCCGCAGGTCGTCGACGAAGACCATGTTGGACGGCGTGGTGTTGGCGCCCATCTTCGGGATCGGCTGGTAGGTCAGCCGCCCGGCGGCGACCGCGTCGGGCACGTTCACCAGGAACACCGTCAGCCCGTTGGTGCGCGGCTTGGCCTCGGCGGCCGGGATGGTCCGGGTGACCAGCAGCATCCAGGTGGCCCGCTGCACGCCGGTGATCCAGATCTTCTGCCCGTTGATCACGAACTCGTCGCCGTCGCGCCTGGCCGAGGTACAGATGGCCAGCGAGTTGGAGCCGGCGTCGGGCTCGGTCAGCGCGAAGCAGGTCTCCATCTCCCCGGTGGCGAGCCTGGGCAGCAGCTCCGCCCGCTGCTCGGCCGACCCGTGCCTGGCCAGGGTGAGCGCGCCGAACCCGGGGGTGAGCACGTACGTGAACGCCGACCCGCCCGCCGCCCCCGACGCCGACAGCGTCTCGGTGGCCACCGCCAGCTCCAGCAGGCCCTGGCCGCCTCCGCCGTACTCCTCGGGGACGGCGAGGCCCAGCCAGCCGCCCTTGGCCAGGTCGGCCCAGACCTCCTCGGGCCAGCGCTTGTCGGCCTCACACCGCTGCCAGTAGTCGAGGTCGTAACGCGAGCAGATGTCGCCGACTCCGCGCTGCACGGCCAGGGCGCTTTCGGTAAGGGTGAAATCCATCACGCCATAGTAGAACCATGTTCTGTTCAGGGTCGAGGACCGTACGCGTCCGGGTTCGCGGACGTTCAGGGGCGGGGTCTGCGCGCGTGGAAGACGAACGCCGGGGGAGCGTTGCGCCACACGGTGCGGCCCTGCACGACCTCCTCGAAACGCTCCGCGAGCAGCGTGCGGAAGCGGCGCGCCGAGCTCAGCGGAATCGCGTGGATGTAGGAGAAGGTGGTGAACGCCCCGCCCGGGCTCATCGCCGAGGCGACCGCGCCGAGCAGGTCGCGCTGCAGCCTCTCGGGGAAGGACGCCCAGGGCAGCCCGCTGATCACCACGTCGGCCTGGTCCACCCCGTGCCCGCCGAGCAGCGCCGACAGCTCGGCGGCGTCGCCGTGCACCACGTCGACCGTGGGGAAGCGGTCGGCCAGCAGGCTCGCCAGCGCCTCGTTGAGCTCCACGGCCAGGTGCCGGCCGCGCCCGCCGAGCCTGCGCTGGATCTCCGCGGTGAACGGGCCGGTGCCGGGCCCCAGCTCGACCACGATCGGCTCACCCCGTTCGGGGACAGGGGCGCAGACCGACGCGGCCAGCTTCCGGGAGCTTGGCGCGATGGCTCCCACCCGGGTGGGAGCGCGAAGGAACTGGCCGAAGAGCAAGGCGGTGTCGTTGGACATGATCCGAAAGTAGAGGGGAGATCGCAGGGGGCCACTCCGCCAAAGGGACGTGGTTTCGGCCACAAGGAGGAGGCCGGGTCCTCCGGGCGGAGGATCGGGAAATCGTATCGTCCGGGATACCGTGTGCACCATGCGTTGGCGTGGTGTGCCGCTCGACATCCTGCTGGCGGTCTCGGGGGTCGTGCTCGACCTGCTGCTGGCGGGCAAGGCTGGCGGCGAAGAGCACCTGCCGGCCTTCATGATGGTCCCGATGGCCGTCCTGGCCGGCGCGCCCATGGGGTTCGTCAGGCGGTGGCCGTTCGCGGTGAGCCTCTACCTCGCGGCCTTCCTGATCTTCACCGACCAGGTCGGCTCCTTCACCTCCCACACCGTCCAGGTGCTGCTCTGCGTCGCCGTCGGATCGGTCGCCCACCGGTGCGCCTGGCGCGCCGTCGTCCTGTCGCTGGCCGCCACGACCGTCGCCACCGCGATCAACCTGGCCGATCCCGGCATCGCGCTCACCGCCGAAAACTGGCTGTTCACCGTGCTCGTGCCCCTGCTGCCCGCCGTGATCGGCGGCTACCTGCGCGGCCCCGCCGGCCGGCTGGAGAACGACGACATCACGTCCGACGTGCTGCTGGCGGGCGGCGGGGTGGCCGTCGCCGTGCTGAGCACCTGGACCGACTGGCACGGTGACGCACTGCCGGTGTGGCTGGCCGGGCTGCTCGCCGTGTTCGCCGGGCTCTCCCTCGGCGTGAGCAGGAGGATGCCCGGGCTGGTCTTCCTCTTCCAGGGCGCGCTGCTGGTCGCCGCCGACCGCTACCTCGCCGAGGTGGTCACCACCTGCCTGGTGCTGACGTTGATCGCGCTCGCCGTGTTCGCCTTCCGCGTGGCGTCCTGGACCTGGACCGTCGCCGCCTACCTCGCGGGCTGCCTGCTGACCGCGACGGCGGTCGTGGCCGACGCCGGCACCGAGGTCACGCCGTTCCGGGTGGCGGTGCTGATGGCGCTGGTGATCACGCCCATCGCGATCGGCCGCTACCTCGGCGTCCGGCAGGCCGTGGCCGCGGCCGAACGGCTGCGCGCGGGCGAGTCGGCCCGCCTGGCCGTCGCGCAGGTGCGCGCCGACCAGCTGGCCGAGCGCGAGCGCATCGCCCGCGAGGTGCACGACATCGTCGCCCACCACGTCGGCGCGATGGTGCTGCGGGCCGGCGCGGCCCGCTACGCCGCGCCGGAGGGGCCCGTCGCCGACGCCCTGGGCGACATCCGCGACACCGGCCACCAGGTGCTGCAGGACCTGCGCGGCCTGCTCGACGTGCTGCGCGACCCCGAACGCCGGCCGGGCCTGCTCGCCGACCCCGCCGACGTGGTGCGCGAGTCCGCCGAGAGGATGGCCGCCGCCGGGTTGCTGGTGGACCTCGACCTCGATCCGGCCGCCGACCAGGCGCCGCTCGTGGCGCGCGCCTCAGCCGCCCGCATCGTCCAGGAAGGCCTCACCAACGTGCTCAAACACGCCGGACCCGGCACCGAGGTCCGGGTCACCCTCGCGTCCGCCGGCGAGGGGCTGGCCATCGAGATCCGCAACGGCCGCCCGCCCACGGCCATCGAGCGCCTGCCCTCCTCGGGCCGCGGGCTGGCCGGCATGCGCGAACGGGTCCGGGCGCTCGGCGGCACCCTGACCGCCGGCCCCGATGGGGAGGGCGGCTGGCGGCTGAGCGCGAGCCTGCCCGCCGCTGTGCCCGCCCCTGTGCCCGCCGCGCGGGCCGCCACGTGATCCGGGTGCTGGTCGCCGACGACCAGGCCCTGGTCCGCGCGGGCGTCCGGATGCTGCTGCAGGCCGCCGGCGACATGGAGGTCGTCGGCGAGGCCGAGGACGGCGCCGAGGCCGTACGCCAGGCCGGACGGCACCTGCCCGACGTGATCCTGATGGACCTGCGGATGCCCAGGGTCGACGGCCTTGAGGCGATCAGGCGCCTGCTCGCCGTCCGGCCGAACAGCCGGATCGTCGTGCTCACCACGTTCTCCGAGGACGCCGACGTCTACGCCGCGCTGCGCGCCGGCGCGGTCGGCTTCCTGGTCAAGGACGACGAGCCCGAACGCATGGTCGACGCGGTGCGCCGGGCCGCGGCGGGCGAGCAGTTGCTCGGCCCGTCCGCGCTGCGCCGGGTCGTCGAGGGCTTCCTGGCCGCCGGAGAGCGGGCCGCCACGTCCGTGCCCGCCGGGCTGACCGCGCGCGAGCTGGAGGTGCTCGCCCTGGTCGGCACCGGTCTGTCCAACGCCGAGATCGCCGAGGAACTGCACGTCGGCGTCACCACGGTCAAGACCCACATCGGCGCCGCGATGGACAAGCTGGGGCTGCGCAACCGCATCCAGGCGGCCGTCGTCGCCCACCGCAGCGGACTGGTGGACGAGGACTTCCGCCCCGTACGTCATCCCCGGGGCGGACCGCCGGATAATCCGGCAGGCTGACGACCGGCGGCGCCCCGCGCCGCGACCATGTGGTCCTCACCGTTCCAGGAAAGGACCACACCATGCACGAGACGACGGCTCCGGCCGCGCCCCCCGCCCAGGGACAGGCCGCGCGGGTGCCCGCCGGGCTCCTCTACGGCCTGCGCGTCGTGGTCATCGCGCACGCGGCGGCCCTGCTCGTGGCCGCGTCGCTGGCCGGCCAGTCGGTGGCCTCCGGCGAGGCGCTGACCGAGGCCCACGTCATGGCCGGACTGGTCGTGCACCTGGTGGGGCTGGCGCAGATCGTCTTCGCGGTGCTCGTCTGGCGGCCCGGACACGGGGCGGGCTGGCCGGCGCTCGCCAGCACGGCGCTCTTCCTGGCCGGGATGGCCCAGCACGTCACCTGGTCGGCGCTCGGCGCCCACCTGCCCAACGGGGTGGTCATGTTCGGGCTCATCACCGCGGTGCTGATCTGGGTCTGGTCGCCGCGGGCCGCCAGGCGCAAGTAACCTCGGCGGTGTGTATGTGAAGATCTGCGGCCTCCGCGAGCCCGGCCACGTGACGGCCGCCGTCGAGGCGGGCGCCGACGCCATCGGATTCGTGCTGACCGCGAGCCCCCGCCGGGTGACGCCCGAACGGGCGGCGGAGCTGGCCCGGCCGGTGCCCGCCCACGTGCTGACCGTGGGGGTCTTCCGGGGCGAGGACCCGGCGACGGTGCGGGCGGCCGCGCTGGCGGCCGGGGTGCGCGCGATCCAGTTGCACGGGGCGCACCCGCACGACGACTTCACCGCGCTGAAGGACCTCGGCCTGACCCTGGTCAGAGCCGTCGACGCGGCGGCCGACCTGCGCTGCGGCGCCTACGACGAGCACCTGCTCATCGTCGACGCGCCTCGCCCCGGCTCGGGAGAGCCGTGGGACTGGGCCGCCGTGCGCGGCCGCCCCTCCGGCCGCTGGATGCTCGCGGGCGGGCTGGGCCCGGCCAACGTGGCCGAGGCTGTCGCCGCCGCCGCGCCCTGGGGGGTCGACGTGTCGAGCGGCGTGGAGGTGGCGCCCGGCGTCAAGGACCCGGCGCTGATCGCGGAGTTCGTCCGGGCCGCCCGCCGTCCGGGCTGAGCGGCTTCGGCCTCCGGCGATGAGATCGCCGCCCCGGGGCTTTCGCGTGTCGGGGCGGGCAGGTGGCCGTGATGGGTCACCCGGCGGGCCGCTGGGGCCACAGGTGACGCAGTAGGGTCTGCTGCGTGAGCGAAACTTCCGCCGAGGACCGCATCTGGACGATTCCTAACCTGTTGAGCTTCCTGCGTCTTCTCGGCGTGCCTGTGTTCCTCTGGCTGGTTCTGGGGCCGAAGGCCGACGGCTGGGCCATCGCCGTGCTCGCCCTCGCCGGGTTCACCGACTGGCTCGACGGCGTGATCGCTCGCAGGTTCGACCAGACCAGCCGGCTCGGCAGGCTCATCGACCCGGCCGCCGACAAACTGTACGTCTTCGCGACGATCCTGGCGTTGCTGGTGCGCGACATCATCCCGTGGTGGCTGGTGGTCGCCATTCTGGGGCGTGAACTCTTCGTCGCCTGTTTCATTCCTGTACTTCGCAAACACGGATATAAGGCACTTCAAGTGCATTTTCTGGGCAAGGCCGCCATGTTTAGTCTCATGTACGCCTTCCCTCTGCTGTTCCTCGCCTCGCACACTGGCTGGTACGCCGATATGGCCCGAATTGTCGGGTGGGCCTTCGCCCTCTGGGGAACGGGTCTGTACTGGTGGGCAGGGTTGCTGTATGTGATACAGGTGCGTCGGCTCGTAACTGCGACCTCTAAGGAGTGATCGGGTGAAGGCGGTCGTCATGGCGGGCGGGGAGGGGACTCGGCTGCGTCCGATGACCGCCAACCAGCCCAAACCCCTGCTTCCTGTAGCCAATCGCCCGATCATGGAACACGTGTTGCGCCTGCTCAAGCGGCACGCGGTCACCGAGACCGTCGTCACGGTCCAGTTCCTTGCCGCACTCGTGCGCAACTACTTCGGCGACGGCGACGAGCTCGGGATGAGCCTGCAGTACGCCACGGAGGAGCTGCCCCTCGGCACGGCGGGCAGCGTCAAGAACGCCGCCGACCGTCTGCGTGACGACCGCTTCCTCGTCATCTCCGGCGACGCTCTCACCGATATCGATTTGTCAGATATGGTCCGGTTTCATCGCGAAAATTCGGCGCTTATCACGATCGGCCTGAAACGCGTCCCGAACCCGCTCGAATTCGGGATCATCATCGTCGACGAGTCCGGCCGGGTGCAGCGCTTCCTGGAGAAGCCCACCTGGGGCCAGGTCTTCTCCGACACCGTCAACACCGGCGTCTACGTCATGGAGCCCGAGGTCCTCGACCGGGTCGCGGCCGGCGAGCCCGTCGACTGGTCGGCCGACGTGTTCCCCGACCTCCTCGCCGCCGGCGCCCCCATCTACGGCTACATCGCCGACGGCTACTGGGAGGACGTCGGCAGCCACGACAGCTACCTCAAGGCCCACGCCGACGCCCTGTCCGGCCGGGTCAAGCTGGACATCGGCGGCTTCGAGCTCTCGCCCGGCGTCTGGGTGGCCGAGTCGGCCTCGATCGACACCGACGCGGTGCTCAAGGGCCCGCTGCTCATCGGCGACTACGCCAAGGTCGAGGCCGGGGCCGAGCTGCGCGAATACACCGTCCTGGGCAACAACGCGGTGGTCCGCGAGGGGGCGTTCCTGCACCGCGCGGTCGTGCACGACAACGTCTACCTCGGCCCCGGGACCCACCTGCGCGGCTGCGTCATCGGCAAGAACACCGACGTGATGACCGGCGCCCGCATCGAGGAGAACGCGGTCATCGGCGACGAGTGCGTCATCGAGCCCGAGGTGTACGTCTCCAGCGGCGTCAAGATCTACCCGTTCAAGACCATCGAGGCCGGCGCGGTCGTCAACACCAGCGTCATCTGGGAGTCGCGCGGCCAGCGCAGCCTCTTCGGGCCCAAGGGGGTCAGCGGGCTGGTCAACGTGGAGATCACCCCCGAGCTGTGCGTACGGCTGGCCAGCGCCTACGCGACGACCCTGAAGAAGGGCGAGCACGTCGTCACCGCCCGCGACTCCTCCCTGGCGGCCAGGGCGCTCAAGCGGGCCGTGATCGGCGCGCTCACCGCCAGCGCCATCAACGTGCTCGACCTGCAGGCCGCCCCGCTGCCCGTGGCCCGCTTCCACACCTCCCGCGAGTCGGCCGCCGGGGGCATCGCGCTGCGCACCAGCGCCGGCGACCCGCAGAGCGTGGACATCGTGATCATGGACGACCGGGGCGCCGACCTGCCGGCGGCCGCCCAGCGCAAGCTGGAACGGGTCTTCTCCCGGCAGGAGTTCCGCCGGGCCTTCCCCGGCGAGATCGCCGAACTCGCCTATCCGGCCAGGGTCGTCGAGGACTACGCGTACGAGCTGCTGCGCCGCGTGGACATGACCGGCATCCGCGACATGAAGGTGGTGGTCGACTGCGCGGGCGGCACCTCCTCGCTCGTCCTGCCCACCCTGCTCGGCCGCGTCGGGGTCGAGGTGCTCACGGTCAACGCCCGGCTCGACGAAGCCTCGCCCACCGAGACGCTCGCCGAGCGCCGCCGCGATCTGCAACGCCTGTCGGAGCTGGTCAGCTCCTCGCGGGCGGCGTTCGGGGTCCGCTTCGACCCGGTCGGCGAGCGGATCGCGCTGGTGGACGAGATGGGCCAGCTGATCGGCGAGGAACGGGCGCTGCTCGTGGTGCTCGACCTGATCGCCGCCGAGCGCGGGGGCGGCCGGGTGGCCCTGCCCGTCACCACCACCAGGGTGGCCGAGCAGGTCTGCCGCTTCCACGGCGTACAGGTGCAGTGGACCTCGACCGCCCTCGACGCGCTCACCTCCGCGGCGGCGGAAGACGACATGATCTTCGCGGCCGACGGCCGGGGCGGCTTCGTCGTGCCGGAGTTCACCCCGGCCATCGACGGGCTGGCCGCGTTCATGCGGCTGCTCGGGCTCGTCGCCCGCACCCGGCTCTCGCTCAGCCAGATCGACGCCCGCATCCCCGAGGCCAAGCTGCTCAAGCGGACCGTGCCGACGCGCTGGGCGGCCAAGGGGGCGGTGATGCGGTCGGTCATCGAGTCGGCCGAGGCGGGCTCCGACGGGCACCGGATCGACACCACCGACGGAGTGCGGGTCGTGGGCGACGACGGCAGCTGGGTGCTGATCCTGCCCGCCGCCACCGAGCCGGTCACCGACCTGTGGGCCGAGGCCCAGGACGTCGACACCGCCCAGTCGCTTCTGGAACGTTGGGCCAGAATCGTCGAGGACGCGGCCACTTGAGGGTAATATCGCCCTCTGTGATCTTGACCGGACGCTCGCGCCGGGGCTTGCATGATCGTATGGTGGGAAACGCGCGGCGGCATGGACCTTCAGGCTCGGGCGGCGGTAACTTTGTCACCGTCCGAACTGTCGTCCAGCGCCCCGCCTTGACCTTTGCCGTTCAGCAGCGTAAGTTGCGGCATTCGCAAACTTGAAGAGCGAAGCGAGGCGCGCCCCGAGCACCGTCGCCGCGTCTTCGCGGTAGGAGGCCGAGCCGATCGATGCCGAGCGTCTACTGCACGCAGTGCGGGCACGCCAACCCCGAGGATGCCCGTTTCTGTTCCCGTTGTGGGTCACCGCTGACCAGACCCGAGGTCTCCGCGGATACCACCTCGACGATCTCCGTCGCGGGAATCGAGGCGTACGAGGCTGAGACCGGAGACATGCTCCTGGCCGAGCGGGCGCTGGTCGAACAGCTGCCGCCCGGCACGGCGTTGCTCAGCGTGACCAGGGGCCCCAACCAGGGCAGCCGGTTCCGGCTGGACAAGGACCTGACCACCACCGGGCGCCATCCCGAGAGCGACATCTTCCTCGACGACATCACGGTCTCGCGGCGTCACGTCGAGTTCTACCGGCACCGCGGGGGCCAGTTCTCGGTGCGTGACGTGGGCAGCCTCAACGGCACCTACGTCAACAGGGAGCGCATCGAGGAGGTGCCGCTGCACTCCGGCGACGAGGTGCAGATCGGCAAGTTCCGGCTGGTCTTCCTGATGCGGACCGCCGCCGGCGCATGAGCTCGCAGGCGGCACGCTCGCACATGAGCATCGGGGAGGTGCTCGCGCTCCTGCAGGGCGAGTTCCCCGACGTGACGATCTCCAAGATCCGCTTCCTGGAGGGCGAGGGTCTCATCGAGCCCGAGCGCAGTCCGTCGGGTTACCGTAAGTTCACCCACCTGCACGTGCAGCAACTGCGCTACATCCTCACCGAACAGCGCGACCACTACCTCCCGCTGCGGGTGATCAAGGACAAGATGGCCGAGGAGCTCGGTCGTCCGCGCGCCGTGCCGGAAAGCCGCGAGGTGCTGCTCAGCCGCGCGGAGTTGCTGGAGGCGGCCGGGCTCGACGAGGAGACCCTCGCCGAGCTCGAGGACTACGGCCTGCTCGCCGCGCGGGCCAGGCGCTACGACCAGGACGCGCTCGACGTCGCGCGCAGCGTCGGCGCGCTGTCCCGGTTCGGGCTGCACGCCCGCCACCTGCGCGCCGTCAAGGCGGCGGCCGAGCGTGAGAGCGGCCTGGTCGAACAGGCGGTCGCGCCGATCCTGAAACGCCGCGCGCCGGGCGCGATCGGCGAGGCCGACGAGATCGCCAGGGAGTTGTCCTCCCTGCTGCTCGAACTGCACGCCGCCCTTGTGCGCGCGGGGGTGCGCGGCGTTCTGGGGCGATGAACCGGACCGGCGGGACATTCGAGGCCCACCGGGTGTTACGTTGAATTGCAGAAGCGGACCAGAAATGAGCCGTGCCGGGTCACCGGCCGGTCGATACGGAGCAGCCCGTGTTGCAGATGGAGGTCGTGGGCGTTCGGGTAGAAATGCCCACAAATCAGCCGATCGTCTTGCTCAAGGAGGCACACGGGGAGCGGTTCCTTCCTATATGGATCGGCATGACCGAAGCGACGGCCATCGCGTTGGCCCAAGCGGAGGAGCCGCCTCCCCGGCCGCTCACGCATGACCTTTTCCGGGACGTGCTGAGCGCGCTGGGCGTCGGCCTGCGTGCCGTCAACATCGTCGCCCTGCGCGAAGGCATCTTCTTCGCCGACCTCGTCTTCTCCAACGGCGTGGAGGTGAGCGCGCGGCCGTCCGACTCGATCGCGCTCGCCCTGCGCACCGGGGCACGCATCTTCGCCAGCGAGGAGGTCGTCCAGGAGGCAGGGGTGATCATCCCTGACGACCAGGAGGACGAGGTGGAGAAGTTCAGGGAGTTTCTTGACACGATCACTCCCGAGGACTTCGGCAGGGCGGGGTAGGTATTTCAGTGCATTTACGCTTCACGACGCGCCGAGCCGGATCGTTGACTGCGCATGGTCACGGTCCTACGGTGCAAGTGAAACCCGTGGTCGCCCTTTACTAACCCCCAGATCAGACCATGGGATGAGAGAAAGCCGGAGGTCCGCGTGGCGGTCAGCAGCGGCGAGGGAAAGACGGCCGGCCAGGAAGATCCGGTGCGGCGTGAGAGTGCGCGGCAGCGTGCCGGAGAGCAGGGGCTGCTTTTCGACGAGCAGCCGGCGACGCTGCCGATGGACATCGGCTACCGTGGCCCGACGGCCTGTTCGGCGGCCGGCATCACCTACAGGCAGCTCGACTACTGGGCGCGCACCGGCCTGGTCGAACCCACGATAAGGGCCGCTCAGGGCTCCGGTTCGCAGCGCCTCTACAGCTTCCGCGACATCCTGGTGCTCAAGGTCGTCAAACGGCTGCTCGACACCGGGGTCTCCCTCCAGCAGATCCGCACCGCCGTCCAGCACCTGCGTGACCGCGGGGTGGGAGACCTCGCGCAGATCACCCTGATGAGCGACGGCGTCAGCGTCTACGAGTGCACCTCGGCCGACGAGGTGATCGACCTGCTCCAGGGCGGCCAGGGCGTGTTCGGCATCGCGCTCGGCCGGGTCTGGCGTGAGGTCGAGGGCTCGCTCGCGGAGCTGCCGGGGGAACGCGCGGCGGTCGCGGACACCGTCCCGGCCGACCACCCCGCTGACGAACTGGCCCAGCGGCGACGGGCTCGCCGCACAGGGTAGTAATCTAGGACAAGCTGGCAACCCCGTGCGGGAGAGTCCCCGGCCTGACCGGGGCGCCGAAGGAGCAACCTCCCCGGAATCTCTCAGGCACCCGTACCGCTCGGGCGAGGCAACTCTGGAAAGCAGGCGCGTCCGCCAGGCGCGTCTCACCGACGGTGCAAGCCCTCTGGGTGAAGCTCTCAGGTCGACATGACAGAGGGGGAGATCCGGCACGCGCCCGCGCCCCGGCGCCGGTCTCCACAGCCTCGGGAGGCATCTCCATGACCGACCTGTCACTTCCGCCGTTCTCGACCCGGCACATCGGCCCATCGGAGTCCGAGCAGCAGCGCATGCTCGAGAGCGTGGGCTTCGAATCGGTCGCCGACCTGGTAGCCGTGGCCGTGCCCGAGGGCATCAGGACGAAGGACCGGCTGGCGCTGCCCGCCGCGGCGAGCGAGCACGAGGCCATCGCCGAGCTGCGCGCCCTGGCCGGCCGCAACCGCGTCCAGACCTCCATGATCGGGCTGGGCTACCACGACACCATCACGCCCGCCGTCATCCGGCGCAACCTGCTGGAGAACCCCGGCTGGTACACCGCCTACACGCCCTACCAGCCCGAGATCTCGCAGGGCCGCCTCGAGGCGCTGCTGAACTTCCAGACCGTGGTGACCGACCTCACGGGGCTCGACGTGGCGGGCGCGTCGCTGCTCGACGAGGCCACCGCCGCCGCCGAGGCCATGACGCTGGCCCGGCGGGCCGGCCGGTCCAAGAGCTCCGTGTTCGTCGTCGACGCCGACGCGCTGCCCCAGACCAAGGCGGTGCTGACCACCCGAGCCGAGCCGCTCGGCATCACGCTCGTCGAGCACTCCCTCGACGGCGACCTGCCCGAGTGCTTCGGCGTGCTCGTGCAGTATCCGGGCGCATCCGGCCGGGCCCGCGACTTCCGCTCGGTCGCCGCCGCCGCGCACGACGCGGGCGCCCTCGTGGTGGCCGCCGCCGACCTGCTGGCGCTCACCCTGCTCGCCGCCCCGGGCGAGCTGGGCGCCGACATCGCCATCGGCTCCTCCCAGCGGTTCGGCGTGCCGTTCGGCTTCGGGGGGCCGCACGCGGCGTACATGTCCGTACGCGAGGGGTTGCAGCGCCAGATGCCCGGCCGCCTCGTGGGCGTCTCGATCGACACCGACGGCGACCCCGCCTACCGGCTGGCCCTGCAGACCCGCGAGCAGCACATCCGCCGCGAGAAGGCGACCAGCAACATCTGCACCGCCCAGGTGCTGCTCGCCGTCATCGCCGGGATGTACGCCGTCTACCACGGCCCCGAGGGGCTGCGCCGCATCGCCTCCCGGGTGCACCGGCACGCCGCCGTGCTGGCCGAGGCGCTGCGCCGGGCCGGCGTCGAGGTCGTGCACGACGAGTTCTTCGACACCGTGCTGGCCCGCGTGCCCGGCCGCGCGGCCGACGTCGTGCGTGAGGCCGCCGGACGCGGCGTCAACCTCTGGCGCGCCGACGCCGACCACGTCTCCGCCGCCTGCGACGAGAAGACCACGACGGCCGAGCTCGAACACGTCCTCGCGGCCTTCGGCCAGGTGCTCGGCCACGAGGCCGGCACGCGGGCCGAGCTCGACGAGCTGGCCGCCGACGCTGGGCTCGACCGGCTGCCCGCCACGCTGGCCCGCGAGTCCGGCTACCTGACCCACCCGGTCTTCCACAGCCACCGCTCCGAGACCGCGATGCTGCGCTACCTGCGCAGGCTCCAGGACAAGGACATCGCGCTCGACCGGTCGATGATCCCGCTCGGCTCGTGCACGATGAAACTCAACGCGACCACCGAGATGGAGCCCATCACCTGGCCCGAGTTCGCCGCGATCCACCCCTACGCGCCCGAGGAGCAGACCGCCGGATACCGCGAGCTGATCGAGACGCTGGAGGGCTGGCTGGCCGAGCTGACCGGCTACGACGCCGTCTCCATCCAGCCCAACGCGGGCTCCCAGGGCGAGTTCGCCGGGCTGCTGGCCATCCGCGCCTACCACCAGGCGAACGGCGACACCGGGCGCGACGTGTGCCTCATCCCGTCGTCGGCCCACGGCACCAACGCGGCCAGCGCCGTCATGGCCGGGATGCGGGTCGTCGTCGTGGCCTGCGACACCGAGGGCAACGTCGACCTGGCCGATCTCGACGCCAAGATCGCCAAGCACGGCCCCGAGCTGGCCGCCATCATGGTCACCTACCCGTCCACGCACGGCGTCTACGAGGAGACCATCACCGAGATCTGCGCCAAGGCGCACGACGCCGGCGGCCAGGTCTACGTCGACGGGGCCAACCTCAACGCGCTGGTAGGACTGGCCAAGCCGGGCCACTTCGGCGCCGACGTGTCCCACCTCAACCTGCACAAGACGTTCTGCATCCCGCACGGGGGCGGCGGTCCCGGCGTCGGCCCCGTCGCGGTCCGCGGTCACCTGGCCGCCTACCTCCCCGGTCACCCGCTGCGCGACGGCTCGCCGGTCGGCCCGGTCTCGGCCGCCCCCTACGGCTCGGCCGGCATCCTGCCGATCTCCTGGGCGTACATCAGGATGATGGGCGGCGACGGCCTCACCGCGGCGACCGAGCAGGCCATCCTGTCGGCCAACTACCTGGCCCGGCGGCTCGCCCCGCACTACCCGGTGCTCTACACCGGGCGCGGCGGGCTGGTGGCCCACGAGTGCATCGTGGACCTGCGCCAGATCACCAAGGAGACCGGCGTCACCGTCGACGACGTGGCCAAGCGGCTCATCGACTACGGGTTCCACGCGCCCACGATGTCGTTCCCCGTCGCCGGCACGCTGATGATCGAGCCCACCGAGAGCGAGGACCTGGCCGAGCTCGACCGGTTCGCCGACGCCATGATCGCCATCCGGGGCGAGATCGCGCGGGTCGCCTCCGGCGAGTACGACAGGACCGACAACCCGCTGCGCAACGCCCCGCACACCGCCGAGGCCGTCACGTCCGACGCGTGGGAGCACCCCTACTCCCGCGGCGAGGCGGCCTACCCGGTGCCCTCGCTGCGCGACGGCAAGTACTGGGTTCCGGTGCGCCGCATCGACCAGGCCTACGGCGACCGCAACCTGGTGTGCTCCTGCCCGCCGCTCGAGGCGTACGAGGACTGACCTCCGCGTCGTCCCGCGGCCCCTTCCCGCCCGCCGGGGGAGGGCCGAGGGACGTTCCGGTCCGGGAGTGTCAAGTCGGCAGACATGATCAGCCGGAGTGGTTAGGCTCGGTGCGATCGTCGCCGAAGGAGCTCTCTTGACGTCATCCGAGCTGGAGACCCCGCCTCTCGACACCGCCCGCCGCCTGGCCGAGGACGGCGACCTGGAGGGGGCCGCGGCCATCCTCACCGAGCTCGCCGCCGACCCCGACGGGCCCGACCGGGCACAGGCGGCCGTCGGTCTGGCCGTGGTGCTGGAGGAGCGTGGCGACGTCGAGGGCGCCCGCGCCGCGGCCAGGACCGCGCTGGCCACCGGCCATCCCGAGTTCGCCGCCCAGGCGGCCTGCCACCTGGCGCAGGGCTTCGAACGCGAAGGGAGAGCCGAGCAGGCCAGGGGCGCCTGGCAGGCGGTGCTCGGTGTCGGCACCCCCGCCTACGTCCCGCTGGCCCACCTCGCGCTGGCCCGGCTCGCCGCGGAGGCCGACGACTACGACGAGGCCGAGAGCGCGCTGCGCTCAGCCGCCGAGGTGGCCGGTGACGACGACGAGCTGCGTGTGCACGCCGCGCAGCAGCTAGCCGACCTGCTGCTGGAGCGAGGCGAGCCCGGCGCGGCGGCCGAGGTGCTGCTGGAGGCTCTGGAGAGCGCCCCGGCTGACTCGGTGGCCCGGCTGCGGGTCCAGCTCGGCATCGCGCATCTGGAGCTCGCCTGCGCGGAGTTCGCCCAGGCGGTCGACGACGGCGGCGACGCCGCGACCAGCGGCCTGGCCATCGAGCTGCTCGCCCGCACCCTGCCACTGCGCGGCCGGCTCGACGATGCCGACCGCGTCTGGGCCTACGGCCTCGACCACGAGGACGAGGCGCTCGCGGGTGAGGTCCGGCTCCGTCACGGCCGCGACACCTGACGCGCTTCGCGCGCCCGGCGCCCACCCGCCCCACCCCGCCCGGCGCCCGCCCGGTGGCGCCTGCTCGCGCGGTCAGCCGCGGCGCATGATGGCCATGGCGGCGGCGATGTTGATGATCGCGATGGCCATCCAGGTGACGGCGAGGCCGAGCAGGCCGGCGTTGGCCGAGGCGATGGCGGTCAGCGGGACGCCCAGGCCCATGGAGCCCAGCGCGAGCGGGATCATCGAGGCGCCGGGGCCCTTGGACGGGCGCGGCGCTGGGCCATGACGGTGCAGCTCGGCGCTCACGCGGGCCGCGATCGTCGCGTCGAGCCGTTCGGCGAACGAGTCGACCAGCGCCGCCTCGTAGTCGGGGCCGAGGTCGCGGCGGGCGTCGAGCGTCGCCTGGAGATCCTCACGGATGGGTCGGTGGTCCGGCATGAAGACCATCCTCCCTGAGGGGCGGCACGCCGTCATCCCACCTGAGGGGCATGCCGCCCTCCTCCCTGAGTACGGTGCTGCCCATGAAGGTGGAGACGCCGCGTGGTCCGGCGACGGTCGAGGTCGATGAGGCGGAGCGGCCCAGGATGCTGCTGGTGCTGACCCACGGTTCGGCCGGGGGAGTGGACGCGCCCGACCTGCTGGCGGTGCGCGACGCGGCGCTGGGCGTGGGGGCCAGCGTGGCGCGGGTGACGCAGCCGTTCCGGCTGGCGGGGGCCCGAGCGCCCGGCTCGGCCGTCCGGCAGGACGAGGCCTGGGGCGTGGTGCTCGGCGAGCTGCGGGCCCGGTGGCCGGAGTTGCCGCTGGTGCAGGGCGGGCGGAGCAACGGCGCCCGGGTCGCCTGCCGCACCGCGCGGGCCGTCGGCGCGGTCGCGGTGGTGGCGCTGGCCTTCCCCCTGCATCCGCCGGGCAGGCCGGAACGTTCCAGGGCCGGCGAGCTGCGCGACGCCGGGGTGGACGTGCTCGTGGTCAACGGGGACCGGGATCCGTTCGGCGTGCCCGAGGCGGCCGACGCGGCACGGCTGGTCGTGCTGCCCGGAGAGGGACATGACCTGAAGAAGGACCCCGCCCGGGTGGGCGAGGTGGTGGCGGAGTGGATCGTCCGTTACGCCTGAGTCAGGCGGCGCCCACCACAGGGCGGTGGGGTGCGATGGCGGTGCCGCCAGGCAGCAGCTCCCCGGTGTCCTCGAACAGGACCACGCCGTTGCAGAGGAGGCTCCACCCCTGCTCGGGGTGGCTCGCGAGGGTGCGTGCGGCCTCACGGTCGGGCGCCTCGGCAGACGGACAGGCCGGGTCGTGCGGGCACATCGGCGTGCCTCCGATATCTCGTGGATGGCCCCCGGGTTGCAAGGACGGGAGCGGCTCGGGTTGGTCGTTGTAGCAAGTGTGAGGCGTATGTCACACGATCCGACATAGTCCGTTAGGACTGTTAGAGGAGGATGCGCCATCGTGTGACCTTCGACACAGCGTGCCTTATGCAGGATAACGGTCCAAGCTCGACACGCCCACTAGGTTCGCAAGCCCCGTAGCAAGGCCTCCAGCCCGCGCTCGAAGTCGAGGTCGGCCCGCTCGTCGCGCCTGATCCACTCGTCGACCTCGGGGTCGGCCCAGCCCGACTGCTGCACCTCCACCGCCACGCTGCCGAAGACGTAGGCGCGCAGGGCTCGCACGGCCTCGGCCGCGTCGTCCAGGCCGCCGTCGGCGAGCTGCTCCGTCTGCTCCTTGACGGCCACGGCGGTGCCGCCTTTGGGTGGCTTCGTGAGGGCCAGCGCGAGCACGCCGGGGTGGTCGCGCAGCAGCTCGCGGCTCGCCCGGCACCAGGCCCTGGCGGTGTCCTGCCAGGTGGCCGCCTGCTCGACGTGGACCGCCGTCACATGCTCGGCCAGCGCGTCCATCAGCGCCTCCTTGCCCCTCGGCAGGTGGTGGTAGATGGCCATGGCCTCGACCTGGAGGGCGTCGCCGAGCCTGCGCATGGTGAGCCGGCGCAGCCCCTGCGTGTCGGCGATGTGCAGCGCGGCCTCGATGATGCGCTCGCGGGACAGGGGCACGGGCGGTCTCTTGGCGGGCATGGAGATTATCTTACTATGTAAAGGGCGTCGCGCCGGTCCGATTGCGCCGCGTGTCGCCGGAGCGCGTACCCTGGTCGCGGTAATCGAGCCGTTGGGGCGAAGGGGCAGAGTCGATGGCGTTTTTCCGTCCGCGGGTGAGCCGCGAGGCCGAGGTCCGCTACCACGCGGACCTGGAGATCTCCAAGAGCTACCCTCAGCTGCTGGAGAAGGCCAGGCAGGCCGAGCAGGTCGTGCGCGAGCTGCGGGCCGGCGACGCCGACGAGGTCGAGTTGCGCGCCGCCGGGCTGGCGT
Organism: Nonomuraea sp. CX421; assembly: GCF_059358955.1. Classification (NCBI taxonomy): domain Bacteria; kingdom Bacillati; phylum Actinomycetota; class Actinomycetes; order Streptosporangiales; family Streptosporangiaceae; genus Nonomuraea; species Nonomuraea sp. CX421. The sequence continues at coordinate 203,246 of NZ_JCADBK010000010.1, forward strand.
TCGACCGGGCGCTGACCGAGGCGCTGCGGGCGGCCGAGGCGGGGCAGCGGAGCACGTTCGGCGTCACGTCCTATGACGACCGCATCGCCAGACGCAAGGCCAGGGCGACGCCGGCCGGGGCCATGTGGACCTCCGAGGTGGAGCGGCTGCGCACGCTGCGCGAGGACAACCGGCTGTCGGGCATCCCGCGCGTGCCGCGCCTGGTGCCCACCTTCTGATCGGCGGGCCCCCAGGGGGCCGGCGACGCGAGAAAGCCCCGGCCACCTCGGCCGGGGCTTTCTTCACGGGTCAGCTGGCCCAGTCGAGCAACGGGCGGGTGTTGCTCGGGTGGCGCAGCTTGGAGAGCGACTCCTTCTCGAGCTGGCGGATGCGCTCACGGGTCAGGCCGAGATACTTGCCGATCTCGTCGAGCGTGTGCGGCTTGCCGTCCACGAGGCCGAAGCGCAGAGCCATGATCTTCGACTCGCGCGGCGAGAGGTTCTCGAGGACGCCGCGCAGCTGGTCGCCCAGCAGCTGGCGGTCGACGATCTCCGACGCCTCGGGCGAGTCGACGTCCTCGATGAGGTCGCCGATCGTGGTCTCACCGTCCTCGCCGATGGTCGCGTTGAGCGAGATGGGCTGGCGGCTGGTCCGCAGCAGCTCCTCGATCTGGTCGGGCGTCTTGTCCAGCTCGACGGCGAGCTCCTCCGGCGTGGGCTCGCGGCCCAGGCGCTGGTGCATGTCGCGCTCGATGCGCGACAGCTTGGACAGCATCTCCAGCACGTGCACCGGCAGCCGGATGGTACGGGCGGAGTCGGCGAAGCCGCGCTGGATGGCCTGCCTGATCCACCACATGGCGTAGGTGGAGAACTTGAAGCCCTTGCTGTAGTCGAACTTCTCCACGGCCCGGATCAGGCCCAGGTTGCCTTCCTGGACCACGTCGAGCAGGGACATGCCGCGGTCGGTGTACTTCTTGGCGACCGAGACCACGAGCCGGAGGTTGGCCTCCAGCATGTGGTTCTTGGCCTCCTTGCCGTCCTCGGCGACCATCAGCAGGTCCTCGCGGTCGTCGGGCGAGAGGTCGTCGGCCGTCTCGAGCTTGTACTCCGCGTACAGGCCGGCCTCGATCCGCCTGGCCAGGTCGACCTCCTGGGCGGCGGTGAGCAGGCTCCGGCGGCCGATGGACTTGAGGTAGGTGTGCACGGAGTCGCCCATGGCCGACTGGGTGTCGTCGAGGTCGTTGACCTCGCTCTCCAGCTCGGCCTCCTCGGCGTTCATGGCGATCACGTCGGGCTCGGGCTCGGCCTCAGGTCTGTGGTCGGCGGCCTCGGCGACAGCCTGGGGAGCCGCCTCGGGCTCGGTTTTGGCGCCGGCGGTGCGGGAGCCGGTAGACTTCGCCTTGGTCGCCCGCCTGGTGGTCTTCTTGGTGGTCTTCGCGGCGGGTGTGCCGGGGGACGGCTCGTCCTCCGCGGCCAGGCTGACGCCGGCGTCGGTGAGTTCGCGCAGGATCGACCGGCCGTCGGCGGGGCTGATCCCGGCCTCGGCGAACGCTCCGCGCAGCTCCGCCAGGGAGAGGTGACCCTGTGCTCGCCCTCGGTCAAGAAGCTGGTCGAGGGGCGCGGGTGGGTTCGCCACGGCGGTTCGGGGCATGAGGACACCTCCTCCATACGGAGTAGAAGCGAGTCAGGCAGGTTGTGGTGGGGCGGCCCGGCCGCTCAGCGCACCAGTATCAATAACGCCATATAGCCTGATTTGTTCCCGTAGGCAGGAAATAGGGGCGGACCGCCCGAAGGCGACCCACCCCTCCGCGTCTAGTCTCCTATGACGATTTCGCCCGGCTTGACCTCGGGCATCGGCATGGGCTCGGCGTCCTCCATGCGGTCCTCGGTCCAGTAGTCGCCGGCCGCGTCGGGGTCAGGGTTGACCTCCTTCGACACGACGAAGCCGTCGCTCGGCTCGGGGGACGAGGCCAGCTCGGTCATCTGGTCGGTGAGAGGCCCGCCGGAGGGTGACGCCTTCTCCAGCACTGCTCCGGTCTCCTCGCCGACCTGCTGGAGCCTGCCCGCCGAGGCGGCGGCCGCTACCGAGACGCCGCCGACGACGATCACGCCGACGACCACCGCGGAGGCCAGCATCCTGCGGGACCGGTTCATGAAGGCTCCTTTCGTGCTCTGCCCACTTTGACGCATTCGCGATCTGTCAGGTTCCTGACCTTAGTCGTACGAGATCGGTCTTGCCGTTGGGCAACAGCGGCAACCGGGACGTCAGCCGGAGCTCACGGGGCGCGGCGTAGGCCGGCAGGCGGTCGCTGGAGTAGGCGCGGAGCTGGGAGAGCGTGGGCGGGCTCGCGGGATCGGCGGGCACCACGACGGCGACCACGACCTCGCCCCACTCGGGGTGGGGCGAGCCGACCACGGCCACGTCGGCGATCGCGGGATGCTCGCCGAGGACGCCCGCGACCGCCCCGGCCACCACCTTCTCGCCGCCGGTGTTGATGACGTCGTCGGCGCGTCCGAGCACCCGCAGCCGGCCCCCGTGCAGCTCGCCCAGGTCGGAGGTGACGAACCAGCCGCCATCGAGGGGCGCCGGCTCGCCGGACCGGTAGCCCGAGAACAGCACGGGCCCGGCGACCCGGATCAGCCCGTCGTCACCGATTTTGAGATCTACATTGTAAAGGGGCTGGCCGTCGTACACGCAGCCACCACAGGTCTCGCTCATCCCATACGTCGTGACCACCCGGGCACCGAGATCACGGGCCTCGGCCAGCAGGCCGGGACGCGGGGCGGCGCCACCGAGCAGGATCGTGCGGAACACCGACAGGTCGGCGCCCAACTCGACCAGCCGGTGCAACTGCGTGGGCACCAGCGACACATGGTCGGCGCCCGAGTCGAGCACCGCGCGGGGGTCGAAGCGCGGGTGGACGATCGGCTCGGTCTCGCTCAGCAGGGCGCGGACCAGCACCTGCAGCCCGGACACGTGAGACAGCGGCAGGCAGCACAGCCAGCGCTCGCCCTTGGCCGCCTCCAGTCGCCGCAGTGACGCCGCGGCCGAGGCGCGCAGCGCGGTCGCCGAGAGCAGCACGCCCTTGGGGGCGCCGGTGCTGCCGCTGGTGGCGATCACCACGGCCACGTCGGCGGGCACGCCCTCGCCGCCGGCCCGGGGGACGCCGTCGGCGTGGGTGGGGCGCAGCGCGGCGAGCGCCGCCTCGGCGTGGTCGGGGGAGAGGGGCAGGATTGCCGGACCCTCGCCGGACAAAGCATCGCGAATCGCCTCGAACAGCTCGGGACCAGGCGGCTGCACAACAGCACGCAACGGACGATCCGGATGCGACGGCTTGCTCAGCATGCTCGTAAGGTTAGTGGCGACAAGGTCGGACAGAGGCGCTGGGAGGGTCGTGACGCGTTCTCCCGTGGTCTTCCGGATTCCCATGCGGACACGCTTCCGCGGGCAGATCGTCAGGGAAGGACTCCTGCTGCACGGCCCGGCCGGGTGGGGCGAGTTCTCGCCGTTCCCCGAGTACGGTCCGCGCGAGTGCGCGCGCTGGCTGGCGTGCGCCCGCGAGGCCGCCTTCGAGGGCTGGCCGGAGCCGGTGCGCGACAGTGTCCCGGTCAACACGACCGTGCCCGCCGTCGGCCCCGAGCGGGCCTTCGGGATGGTGCGAGACTCGGGCTGCGGCACGGCCAAGGTCAAGGTGGCCGAGCCGGGCCAGAGCTTCGCCGACGACCTGGCCAGGGTGGAGGCGGTGCGTGACGCCCTCGGCCCCTCGGGCGCGCTGCGCGTCGACGCCAACGGCGCGTGGGACGTCGGCCAGGCGGTGCGGCGGCTGAAGGAGCTCGACCGGTTCGGCCTCGAATACGCCGAGCAGCCGTGCGCCACGCTCGACGAGCTGGCCGCGGTGCGGCGGGCCTGCGACGTGCCGGTCGCCGCCGACGAGTCCATCCGGCGGGCCGAGGACCCCCTGCGGGTCAGGGCCGCCGAGGCGGCCGACATCGCGGTGGTCAAGGTGCAGCCGCTCGGCGGGGTGCGTGAGGCGCTGCGCGTGGTCGAGGCGTGCGGGCTGCCCGCCGTGGTGTCGAGCGCCGTGGAGACCTCGGTGGGGCTGGCCGTGGGGCTCGCGCTGGCCGCCGCGTTGCCCGAGCTGCCCTACGCGTGCGGGCTCGGCACGATGTCGCTGCTGTCGGGGGACGTGGTGGCCGACTCGCTGGTGCCGGTGGACGGCCGGCTGGCGGTACGGCGTCCTGACGTAAATTATGAGCATTTGTCGGCATTTGAGATCGAATCTCCCTCGTGGCTTCGCCGGATGCAGGAGGCGTCACTGTGAACCCCGCCACCGCGCTGGCCACCGTTCTGGTCGACGAGCTGGTGCGATGCGGCCTGACCGACGTCGTCCTGGCGCCGGGCTCGCGCTCGGCGCCGCTCGCACTGGCCCTGCACGCCGAGTCGCGGGTCCGGCTGCACGTGCGCGTCGACGAGCGGTCGGCCTCCTACCTGGCGGTCGGACTGGCCCGGCGCTCAGAGCGGCCGGTCGCGCTCATCTGCTCCTCCGGCACGGCCGCCGCCAACTTCCATCCCGCCGTCGTCGAGGCGAGCGAGTCGGGCGTGCCGCTGCTCGTGCTGACCGCCGACCGCCCGCCCGAGCTGCGCGGCACCGGAGCCAACCAGACCATCGACCAGATCAAGATGTACGGCCCAGCCGCCCGCTGGTTCGCCGAGGTCGGCGTGCCCGAGGAGCGCCCCGGGCAGGTGGCCTACTGGCGTTCGCTGGCCTGCCGCGCCTACCAGCGCGCCCAGGGCCCCGCCGGAGCCGGCCCCGTGCACCTCAACCTGGCCTTCCGCGAGCCGTTGATCCCCGACGGCGACACCCGGTGGTGCGAGCCGCTCGACGGCGCCGAGAGCGGCCCCTGGGTGCGCACCCGGGTCGCGCCGCCGCCCGTCGCCCTGCACCTCCCGCCGACCCGGCGCGGCGTGCTCGTGGTCGGCGACGGCGCGGTCAACGTGCGCCGCTACGTCGCCGCGGCCGGAATGGCCGGCTGGCCGGTGCTGTCGGAGCCGAGCGGCGGTGGCCGCTACGGCGACCACGCCATCTCCACCTACCACTACCTGCTGGGCACCCCCGAGTTCGCCGACGCGCATGTGCCCGACGTGGTCGTCACGCTCGGCCGGCCCGGGCTGTCGCGGCCGCTGCTGTCGTGGCTGGGGCAGGCAGGCGAGCACATCGTGGTGGCCGCCGACCTCGACCGCTGGCCCGACCCCACCCGCTCGGCCACCCAGGTGGCGCAGGCGGTCGAGATCCCGGTGGCCTCGGGCGACGACAGCTGGCTGCACTCCTGGCGACAGGCCGACGCCGCCGCCCGTACGGCCGTGGACGAGCTGCTCGACATGTCGGGGACGAGCGAGCCGCGGATCGCCCGGGACCTGGTCGACGCGCTGCCTAACGGCTCTCTGCTGGTCGCCGGCTCCTCGATGCCGATCCGCGACCTCGACCAGGCGATGCGACCGCGTCGCGGGCTGCGGCTGCTGGCCAACCGGGGCGCGTCGGGCATCGACGGCGTGGTCTCCACGGCCATGGGGGCGGCGCTCGCGCACAACGGGCCGTCCTACGCGCTCATCGGCGACCTGTCGTTCCTGCACGACCAGAACGGCCTGATCCTCGGGCCCCGCGAGCCGCGCCCGGACCTGTGCCTGGTGGTGGTCAACAACGACGGCGGCGGGATCTTCTCGCTGCTGCCCCAGGCGGCGGTCCGCGACCCGTTCGAACGGGTCTTCGGCACGCCGCACGGGGTGGACCTCGGCTACGTGGCCGCCTCGACCGGCACCCCGTACACCCTGGTGGAGGAGGTCACGGAGCTGCCCAAGGCGCTGCGGGGCGAGGGGCCGCGGGTGGTGGAGGTCCGCACCGACCGCGAGGCGAACGCCGAGCTGCACGCCCGCCTGCGCGACGCCGCACTGGAGGCGGTCCGCGCGGCGGTGGGCTGACCCCGGCGACCCGGCGACCCGGCGACCCGGCGACCCGGCGGGTGGCGGGCAGGGCGGGATATTCAGGTGCGAGCCGGGCGCCGTCCCGGCCAGACTGGCGGCCATGACCGTCCCCTCGCCCGCCGTCACCGCCGCCGCCTACTCGGGCGGCGGCGACCTGCGGGCCATGCAGGAGCTCAGCAGCCGCATCTGGTCGCCGGCATCGCGGTGGCACGCCGGCGACCTGGCGTGGGGGCGGTTCCAGCACACCGGCCGGGAGCCCGAGTGGCCCACCCGGCTGTGGCGCGCCGGAGGCATGACCGTGGCGTGGGGCTGGATCGAGCTGCCCGGCCATCTCGACCTGGCGGTCGACCCGGCCCGCGCGCACCTGGCGGACGAGGTGCTGGCCTGGTTCGCCGAGACGGCGCCCGGCGTCCGGCGCTCGGTCTCCGTGCTCGACTCCGAGACGCACCTGTGGCCGGCGCTGCGCCGGGCCGGCTACCTGCGCTCCGGCGACGGGCCGTTCTTCGTCCAGCTCACCCGAGACCTCGACGGGTTGCCGGAGCCGGGGCCGCCGCCGGGGTTCCGGCTGCGCCCCGTCGGCGCCGGTGACGTGCCGGGCCGGGTCGCGGCCCATCGCGCGGCCTTCCACCCGTCGCGGGTGACCGTGGAGAGCTATCACGCGGTGCGCGCCGCCTGGCCGTACGACGGCGGGCTGGACTGGATCGCGCAGGCGCCGGACGGCGAGGTGGCCGCCTACTGCCTGGTCTGGCTGGATCCGGCCCGGCGGGTGGCGGAGATCGAGCCGACGGGCACCGTGCCGGCCCACCGGCGGCGGGGGCTGGGCCGGGCGGTGTGCCTGGCGGCCCTGCGCGCGGCCCGGGACGCGGGCGCCACCCGGGCCGTGGTCTGCGCCCGCGGCGACGACGGCCATCCGGTGCCGCGCCGGCTCTACCGGTCCATCGGGTTCGGCGAGGTGACCCGGAGCGCGCTGTGGGTCTCAGCGCTCGATGAGGGTGACTTCAAGGGAGTAGTGGGAGGCCCGGTAGACGTGTGAGCCGTGCTCGACCGCCCGGCCCTGGTCGTCGTAGGTGGTACGGATCATGGTGAGCAGGGGGGCGCCGCGCCGCTCGTCCAGCAGCCGGGCCTCGGCCTGGCTGGCCGCCCGGGCGCCGATGCGCTGGTTGGCGACCCGCATCCGCACGCCGGCGCCGCGCAGCAGCTCGTACAGGCCGCGGCCTTCCAGGTCGGCGGCGGTGAGCTGGGCGAGCCCGAGCGGCAGCCAGTTGCTCAGCAGGGCCAGCGGCTCGCCGGCCGCGAAGCGGAGGCGTTCGAGGTGGAGCACCTCGGTGCCGGGCTCGACGCCGAGGATGGGGGCGATCTCCTCCGCGACGGGGCGCGACTCCAGGGTGAGCACCTGGGTGGCGGGCTCCTGGCCGGCGCGGCGCAGGTCGTCGTAGAGGCTCGTCAGCTCGACCGAGCGCTTCACCTGGCCGTGCACCACCTGGGTGCCGACCCCCCGCTTGCGCACCAGCAGCCCTTTGTCGACGAGGTACTGGATGGCCTGGCGGATCGTCGGCCGTGACAGGCCGAGCTTGTCGGCCAGCAGGATCTCGTTGTCCAGCCGGGAGCCGGGCGCCAGGTCGCCTCGCCGGATCGCCTCGGCGATCTGCTCGGCCACCTGGAAGTAGAGCGGCACGGGGCTGGATCGGTCCAGGTCGATCGCCAGGTTCGCGGTCATGCTGATCAGATTAACCGAGGTCAGAATGTCCTGACAAATATGACCGTCGGTCGTGACTTCCTTGACGGGATGACCGCGGTTGACCAGTGCGGGATCGCCTGCTCAGGCGACGAGCGGGGGCAACTGGATGAGCGAGGTGATCCGGGGGAAGCCGGCCGGTGCCGGATCGACGCCGAGGCGGTCGAGCCAGACCGAGCGCATCCCGGTCACGGCCGGGGCCGTCACGTCCTTGTCCACGTCGTCGCCCACCAGCAGCACCTCGCCGGGCGCGAGGCCGAGGGCCGCGGCCGCTCTCGTGTAGCTGGCGGCCGCCGGTTTGTAGGAGCCGAGCAGTTCGCCGGTCAGCACCGGCCCGACCAGCCCGCCGAGGCCGATCGCCTCGACCTTCGCCTCCTGCATCTCCTGGGTGCCGTTGGTCAGCACCCCCAGCCGGAACCCGCCGAGCGATCGCACCGCCCGCGCCGCGTCGGGGTAGGCGGACCAGCCGCGCCGGTAGTGGTCGGCGAAGGCGGCGAACGCCCTGTCGAGGTCGCCGGGCACGGCGATCGCGAGCTTCAGGCAGAGCGCGTGGATGCGGCGGCGGCGCTGCTCCTCCAAGGAGCACTCGCCGCGCTGCCACGCCCCCAGATGGGGCTCCTCCAGCTCCCTCCACAACCTGGCCGCTTCGGCCAGCCGGGGATGGCCCGGAACACGCCCGGACACCCAGGCGGTGATCGCGCCGTCGGCGGCCGAGCGGTGGTCGAGCAGGGTGCCGTCGAGGTCGAACAGGATGCCTCTGATCACGGTTTCATCCTGCCCGATCGGCGTCTGCAATAGGCTTTCCAGATCGCAAGGGGACATCGTCCATCACAGGTCGATAACTTGCAACATTCCACGTCAAGGCGGAGTTTTCTTTCATTCACCATGGTGGCGCGCGTATGCACACGATCTCGGTGGCGGCCCGGCTCGCGGCCCTGCGACGGGCCCGTGGCCTGTCCATGCAGGCGGCGGCGCGGGCGGCCGGGCTCAACACGTCGACGATCTACCGCATCGAGCACGGCCTCGTCGCGGCGCGCGAGTCGACCGCGCGGGCCCTGCTGGAGTTGTACGGCGTGCGCGAGCGGGCGCAGCAGGCGCACGTGCTGTCCCTGTTGCGGGGCGATCGGGAGCCGGGCTGGTTCGACGCGCCCGAGGTGCCGCTGGCGCTGGCCGGGTTCCTCGAGCAGGAGGACGACGCCGAGGTCATCTACACCTACCGGCCCCGGGGCGTGCCGCCGCTGCTGCAGACCCGTGCCTACGCCGAGGCCGCCGTGCGCGCGTCCCGGCGGCCCCGCGCCACGGCTGAGCAGGTCGCCGGCGGCGCCTGCCTCGTCATGCGCGGGCAGCGGCTGCTCGACCGGGCGGGCGGGCCGCGCCTGTGGGCGGTGCTCGACCGGGAGGCGATCGAGGATCCGCCGCTGCCCCGGCCGCAGGACCGGCTGGAGCAGCTCGACGCGCTCGCCCTGGCCGCCAGACGGCCGAACGTCGCGGTGCAGGTGGCCCGGCCCGTCGCCGAGACCGGCTTCCTCTACCAGGGCCCGCCGTTCACGCTGCTGCGCTTCCCCGAGCGTGACCGGCCCGATCTGCTGGTGCTTCACCTGCAACGGGAGCCGGTGCTGGTCGACGACCCGCGTCTGGCCGAGGAGCACCATCAGGTGTTCGCGCGGCTGGCGCTGGCGTCCTTCCGGATCGACTTCACCCCTGACGTCCTGAGGGACGTCCGGGCGCGCCTGAGCGGATCGACCTCCGTGGTGGGCGCGGAGGCGGCGGCCGGCGCGTCCGGGGACGGTCAGTGGGTCCTGCGGTGATCTCCGGCCCGGCGGACGTGCTCGATCATGAGGCGTTCGGCGGCGGGGCCGTCGGAGTCCGCCAGGGCGGCGAGGATGCGCTCGTGGGCCTCCAGTTGCAGCCGGGCCTGCTCGCCGTCGAGCCAGAGTGAGGCCGTGGCGGGCACCGGGACGCTGTTGCGCACCGCCCGGGCGTGCTGGCCGAGGAAGGCGGGGCCGCCGATGTCGGCGATGCGCAGGTGGAAGTGCCTGCTCTGCTCGGCGAGCCGGTCGTACCTGCCCTGCCGGACGTCCTCGGCCATCGAGGCGTGCAGCTCGCGCAGCCAGTCGAGGTCGGCGGCGGTGACGCGGCCGGCGGCCAGCCGGGCGGCCAGGCCCTCCACCACGGCGCGCAGGCCGTAGAACTCCTCCAGCGCGTCGTCGCCGAGATCGATCACGGTCGCGCCGTGGTGGGCCTCGTAGCTGATCAGGCGGTCCTTCTCCAGCCGGCGCAGCGCCTCGCGGACCGGCGTCACCGAGACCCCGAGCCGGCGGGCGACCGCGCCGGCCCGCAGCGCCGTGCCGCCGGGGATCCGGGCGGTGCGGATCTCGTCGAGCAGCACGGTGTAGACGTAGTCGGCCTTGCTCATCGGCGGCCGGGGGTCGTTGGTCGGCATGTCGTCCAATGTTCCGTATGTCCGGGATTGACCTATGACATATTTCTTATAAGTTACATACTCATGATGAGTCTCGCCGGCCTTCGCGTCATCGACGCCGCGACGCTGTTCGCCGGTCCCTCCGCCGCGATGATGCTCGGCGACTTCGGCGCCGACGTGGTCAAGATCGAGCATCCCAGGCGCGGCGACCCCTCACGCGGCCACGGCGCCGCCGTCGACGGGGTGGGCCTGTGGTGGAAGACGCTGGGCCGCAACAAGCGCGCCGCCGCGGTCGACCTGTCACGCGCAGAGGGGCAGGACGTCCTGCGCCGCCTGACCGGGCGCGCCGACGTGCTGATCGAGAACTTCCGCCCCGGCACCTTGGAACGGTGGGATCTGGCGCCCGAGGACCTGCTGGAGCTCAACCCCCGGCTGATCGTGGCGCGGATGACAGGGTTCGGGCAGTTCGGCCCGATGGCCGGCCAGCCGGGGTTCGGCACGCTGGCCGAGGCCATGAGCGGGTTCGCGGCCATGACCGGTCAGCCCGACGGGCCGCCCACGCTGCCGCCGCTCGCCCTGGCCGACGGCATCGCCGGACTGGCGATGTCGTACGCGATCATGGTGGCGCTGCGGGCCCGTGAGGCGACCGGCCGCGGCCAGATCATCGACATGGCGATCATCGAGCCCATCCTCGGCCTGCTCGGCCCGCAGATGACCGCCTACCGGGCACTCGGCGTGGTGCCCGAGCGCACCGGCAACCGGTCGAGCAGCAACGCACCCCGCAACACCTATCGCACCCGCGACGGCCGCTGGCTGGCCATCTCCACCAGCGCCCAGCCCATCGCCGAGCGGGTCGTCACCCTCGTCGGCCGCCCCGACCTGGTCGAGCAGCCCTGGTTCGGCACCGGCGCCGGCCGCGTGCGGCACGTCGACGAGCTCGACGAGGCGGTCGCCACCTGGATCGCCGAACGCGACGCCGCGGAGGTCATCGCCCGCTTCGAGGAGGCCCAGGCCGCGGTCGCCCCCATCTACGACGTGACCAACATCGCCCAGGACCCGCAGTACGCCGCCCTGGGCACCTTCGTCGAGGTGCCCGACGAGGAACTCGGTGAGGTCACCATGCAGAACGTGCTGTTTCGCCTCTCGGACACGCCCGGCGAGGTGCGCTGGCCCGGCCGCGCCCTCGGCCGCGACACCGACGAGGTGCTCGCCGAGCTGTCCTACGGCCCGGCGGAGATCGCCGAGTTGCGCGAGAAGGGAGTCGTGGCATGACCGCGACCGCCGCCCGGGTGCCCGTCACCTGGCTCTACGTTCCCGGCGACCGGCCCGAGCGGTTCGCCAAGGCCGTCGGCTCCGGCGCGGACGTGGTGATCATCGACCTGGAGGACGCCGTGGTGCCCGCCCGCAAGGACGAGGCCCGGGCCAACGCGGCGGCCTTCCTGCGCGAGCGTACGGACCGGGAGGGGGTGGCGGTGCACGTGCGGGTCAACGACCTGGCCACGCCGCGGGGCCTGGCGGACGTGGCCGAGCTCGGCGCGCTGCCGGGCCTCGACGCGGTCCGGCTGCCGAAGGTCGAGTCGGCCGCGGGCCTCGGCGCGCTGGAGGGGCTGGGGGTACCCGCGCACGCGTTGCTGGAGTCGGCCGCGGGCGTCGTCGCCGTGGCCGAGATCGCCGCGCATCCGAGCGTCGGCGGCGTAGCGCTGGGCGAGCAGGACCTGGCGGCCGAGCTGTCGATCAGCGCCGAGTCGGCGATGAACCAGATCAGGCTGGCCGTCGTGCTCGCCGCGGCCGCCGCGGGCCTGCCGCCGGTGCCCATGTCCGTCTACCCGGACCTGCGGGACGAGGAGGGGCTGGTCGCCTCGTGCCTGGCGGGCCGGGGCCTCGGCATGTTCGGCCGGACCGCGATCCACCCCCGCCAGCTTCCGGCGATCAAAAGGGCGTTCACCCCCACGGCCGAGGAGGCGGCCCGGGCCGCCGAGATCGTCGAGGCCGCCGAAGAGGCCGAGAAGGCCGGCAGGGGAGTCGTCGCCCTGCCCGACGGGCGCTTCGTGGACGCGCCGATCGTCGCCAGGGCCCGGCGCACCGTGGCCCTGGCCGAGCAGCTCGGCGCCGGATAGCCGGGTCACGCCGAGCAACTCGGCGCCGGAGAACCGGGTCACGGGACCCAGTGGCCCCGCGGCTCCTCGGCCCTGCCGGAGTGCTGTGACGTGACATCCGGACGTCGCCGGGTCTTGGCGCGCAACCTGATCGAGATCTCTGGCGTTGGTCCGTATGTCTATACAAATGACACTTGATTGGGGTAAACCTGGGGCGAGCCCGTCGGCCTTGGAGGTATTCCGATGAGACGAACCCCGATCGTGCTGGCCCTGCTGGGCGCCCTGACCCTGGGCGGCTGCTCCTCCTCGGGAGAGCCCGGCGCCGAGACGGCCCCGGCCGCCGGCCCGGCCTCGGCGGATGCGGCCACTTTCGCCGTCATCACCCACGGCGCGCCCGGCGACGCCTTCTGGGACGTGGTCAAGAACGGCGCGGAGGCCGCGGGCAAGCAGTACGGCGCCACGGTCACCTACCAGGGCGACGGCGACCCGGGCAAGCAGTCGCAGCTCATCGACCAGGCCGTGTCGGAGAAGGTGGGCGGCATCGTGGTCTCCCTGGCCAACCCCGACGCCCTGAAGGAGGCCATCGGCAAGGCCGTCGCCGCGAAGATCCCGGTGGTGACGATCAACTCCGGCGCCGACTCCTCCAAGGAGCTCGGCGCGATCACCCACGTGGGCCAGTCCGAGGACGTGGCCGGGCGGGGCGCGGGCGAGCAGCTCAAGGCCGGAGGCGTCACCAAGCTGCTGTGCGTGATCCACGAGGCCGGCAACATCGGCCTCGACCAGCGGTGCAAGGGCGCCGAGGAGGGCCTCGGCGGCACGGTCGAGCGGCTCCAGGTCGACGTCAGCAACCTGGCGGACGTGACCTCCAAGGTCACCGCCAAACTGCAGTCGGACAAGCAGGTCAACGGCGTGCTCGCGCTCAACCCGGCGATCGCGGTGGCGGCCAGGGACGCCATCAAGGACTCCGGGTCGCAGGCCAAGCTCGCCACCTTCGACCTGTCGGCCGACGTGGTGACCGCGATCAAGGACGGCGACATCCTGTTCGCCGTGGACCAGCAGCAGTACCTGCAGGGCTGGCTGCCCATCACGTTCCTGAACCTGTACAGGACCAACCTCAACACCGTCGGCGGCGGCCTGCCGGTCAACACCGGACCCGGCTTCGTCACCAAGGAGACCGCCGACCAGGTGGCCAAGCTGGCCGAGGCGGGCACCCGATGAGCGGCGCCGGAGAGGCGGCGTGACCGGCGTCGCCGAGCGGGCCGACGAACGGGTCGCCGGGGTCGGCCTGCTGCGCCGCCTGCTCATCCGCCCCGAACTGGGCGCGGTCGTCGGGATGGTCGTGGTCTTCGCGTTCTTCGCGAGCCAGTCACCGGTCTTCCGCTCGCTCGACGGCGTCGCCAACTGGCTCGACCCGGCCGCCACGCTGGGCATCATGGCGGTCGCCATCGCGCTGCTGATGATCGGCGGAGAGTTCGACCTGTCGGCCGGCGTGCTCACCGGCACCACCGGGCTCATCCTGGTCACCCTGGCCACCCGCTACGGCTTCGACGTGTGGACCGCGATGCTCGTCGGGCTCGTCGTGGCGCTGGGCATCGGGTTCCTCAACGGCCTGATCGTGACCAGGACCAGGCTGCCCAGCTTCATCGTCACGCTCGGCACGTTCCTCATGCTGCAGGGGCTCAACCTCGGCGTCACCAAGGCGCTGACCGGCACCGTCCAGGTCAGCGGCCTGCGCCGGGCCGCGGGCTACGAGGAGGCCCGCACGATCTTCGCGGGCAGCGTGCAGCTCGGCGGCACCTCGTTCCGGGTGGCGATCCTGTGGTGGCTGCTGGTCACCGCCGTGGCCACCTGGGTGCTGATGCGCTCGCGGGCCGGCAACTGGATCTTCGCCGTCGGCGGCAACGAGCAGGCGGCCCGCGCGGTCGGCGTGCCCGCCGCCCGCACGAAGATCGCGCTGTTCATGACGACCGCGTTCGCGGCCTGGCTGGTCGGCTCGATCCTGGCGCTGCGCTACACGTCCGTGCAGGCCAACATCGGCATCGGGCAGGAGTTCATCTACATCATCGCCGCCGTCATCGGCGGCTGCCTGCTCACCGGCGGGTACGGCTCCGCCATCGGGGCCGCGATCGGCGCGGTCATCTTCGGCATGGCCGACAAGGGCATCGTGTTCCTCGGCTGGGACGCCGACTGGTTCAAGTTCTTCCTGGGCGCCATGCTGCTGCTGGCCACGCTCGCCAACCGGCTGGTGCGGCGCTACGCGGAGGAGGTGAAGCATTGATCATCGAGACGCGGGGCATCGGCAAGACGTTCGGCTCGGTGCTGGCGCTGCGCGAGGTGTCGATGGGCGTCGAGGAGGGCCGGGTCACCTGCGTGCTCGGTGACAACGGCGCGGGCAAGTCGACCCTCATCAAGATCCTGTCCGGGGTGCACCAGCACGACGCGGGCACGTTCCTGGTCGACGGCGCCGAGGTGCGGTTCGCCAGCCCCCGCGAGGCGCTGGACCGCGGGATCGCCACGGTCTACCAGGACCTGGCGATGATCCCGCTGATGTCGGTGTGGCGTAACTTCTTCCTCGGTTCCGAGCCGCGCAAGGGTCTGTCCTTCGACGTGGCCAAGGCCAAGAAGGTGGCCCGCGAGGAGCTGCGGGCGATGGGCATCGACATCCGCGACGTCGACCAGCCGGTCGGCACGCTGTCGGGCGGCGAACGGCAGTCGGTGGCCATCGCGCGGGCCGTCCATTTCGGCGCCCGGGTGCTGATCCTCGACGAGCCCACCTCGGCGCTGGGGGTCAAGCAGGCGGGCGTGGTGCTGCGTTACATCGCCAGGGCCCGCGACCGTGGCCTCGGGGTCGTGTTCATCACCCACAACCCGCATCACGCCTACCCGGTGGGAGACCGGTTCCTGCTGCTCAACCGGGGGACGAGCCTCGGCGAGTACGGCAAGGCCGACATCACCAGGGAGGAGCTCACCACGCTGATGGCCGGCGGCGCGGAGCTGGACGAGCTCGCGCACGAGCTGGGGCGCGAGCTCTAACCCGGTTGCCGGCCGGCGGTGGCGAGCGGCAGCACGATGTGGTCGACGATCCGGCGGGTCAGCTCGGAGTCGACGGTCTCGCCGCTGGCCACCGCCCGGAAGAACAGCGTGGCCGGTCCCACCTCCCAGAGCAGGTCGGTGTCGGCGCTGCCGGACAGCTCACCCCGCTCCCACGCCCGCTCGAAGACGGCCAGGACGGCGCGGCGGCGGGTCGCGACGTAGTGCTGCTCCATCGCGACCGCCAGCTCGGGGTTGTGCCGCGTCTCGCCGACCAGGCCGGCGAAGACGTCGCCGAGGCGTATGACCTCGTCGAGCAGCGACTCCATCAGGGCGAGCAGGTCACCGCGCAGCTCCCCGGTGTCAGGTATGCCCGGCGGTGCCGACACGGCGTTGACGAACGCGGCCACCACCAGGTCGGCCTTGGTCGGCCAGCGGCGATAGACGGTCTGGCGGCCGGCTCTGGCGCGCGCCGCGACGGCGTCGACGGTCAGCCGGTCGTAGCCGCTTTCGCGCAGCACCTCGAGCACCGCGCTGAGCAACTCCGCCTCACGCGCGGCCCCTCCTCGCAGGGGCGTCACCGACATGACTTCCAGAGTAAGCCTCAGAGCGGTTCTTCTGTGAAGGTATGCCGTGAATCTACGCGGTAAGGGCCGGCCGAAATGCGGGGTGAGGTCAACGGGGCGACCTCAGCGCGCTGACTTCAGGGACGTGACTTCAGGGACGTGACTTCAGGGACGTGACTTCAGGGACGTGACTTCAGGGACGTGACTTCAGGGACGTGAAGAACGCGCGGACGTCGGTGACGAAGGCGGCGGGCTGTTCCAGGGCGGCGAACGTGCCGCCGTGCTCGTGCTCCACCCAGCCGACGATGTTGTTGTCGCGCTCGGCGAAGCGGCGGATCGGCCGCAGGATGTCCTTGGGGAACACCGAGATGGACGTGGGCACGGTGGCCGGTTTGAGCTCCCACTCGACGCTGGTGTCCTGGTCGGTGTCGGGGGTCTCGACGAAGGAGCGGGCGGCCGAGCCGGCGGTGTTGGTGAGCCAGTAGAGCATGACGGTGGTGAGCAGCCGGTCGGTGTCCACGGCGTCGTCGCTCCACTCGTGGAAGACTCCGGCGAACCAGGCGAGCAGCGCGACGGGGGAGTCGGCCATCCCGTAGGCGAAGGTCTGCGGCCGGGCCGACTGGATGAGCTTGTAGCCGTACTGCTCGGTGAGGTAGCGCTCGCGGAAGGCCATCCGGTCCTGTTCGACCTCGGAGAGGTCGTCGAGCTCGCCGGGGGCGCCGATGGGGAAGCAGATGATGCCGTTGCCGTGCATGCCGACGACGCGTTCGGGGGCGAGCACGCCGACCTCGCGGGAGATCCAGGTGCCCCAGTCGCCGCCCTGGGTGCCGAAGCGGTCGTAGCCGAGCCTGGTCATCAGCTCCAGCCAGGCTCTGGCGACGCGGGTCGAGCCCCAGCCGAACTCGCGGGTGGGGCCGGACAGGCCGTAGCCGGGCAGCGACGGGATGACCAGATGGAAGTCCTCGCTGAGCGGGCCGATCACGTCGAGGTACTCGACGGGGGAGCTGGGCCAGCCGTGCGTGATGAGCAGTGGCAGCGCGTCCCGGCGAGCGGAGCGGACGTGCAGGAAGTGGATGCTCTGGCCGTCGATCTCGGTGACGAACTGGTCGTACCGGTCGAGCTCGGCGTAAGCGCGGTGCCAGTCGTAGCCGGTGCGCCAGTGGTGGACCAGCTCCTTGAGATGGGCGAGCGGGACGCCGTGGCGCCAGCCGAGGCCGGGCACCTCGTCCGGCCAGCGCACCCGGTCGAGCCGGTCCCGCAGGTCGTCGAGCTCGCTCGGGGAGGCTTCGAAGCGGAAGGGCCGGATGTCGTTCGCAGTCAAGGGGGTATTCCTCCAGCTCGGTTCGGTACGCTGTACCGTACAGCATACGTTTCGTACGGACAAACCGGTTCCGAGAACCGGAGCCTGAGGCTCGGTGCGGCGCGGGCGATCACATAGCCCCCACTGTTGATCTACGCTGTAAAGGCGGTAGCTTGTGGGGCATGGCCGCCCCGTTCCTCACCCTCACCACCAGCGTCGAGCACGAGACGGAGGCGCGGCGGTCACGTTTCATCTGCGCGGTGGCGCCCGCCCGGACCGTCGAGGAGGCGGCGGCGTTCATCGCCGAGCGCCGCCGCCTGCACCCGGGCGCCACCCACAACTGCACGGCCTACCTGATCGGGCAGCGCCTGCGGAAGGGCGACGACGACGGCGAGCCGGGCGGCACCGCCGGCACGCCGATGGTCCAGGCCCTGCTGGGCAGGGGGTACGACGACGTGGTGGCGGTGGTCACCCGCTACTTCGGCGGCACCCTGCTCGGAGCGGGCGGCCTGGTGCGGGCCTACGGCTCGGCGGTGACCGAGACCCTGGACCGGGCCGACCCGGTGCGGATGGTCCCGGCCAAGCTGGTGCGCGTCTCGGTGGCCCACGACCAGGCCGGCCGGGTGGAGAACGACCTGCGCGCCTCCCGTCACCCCGTCCACGACGTCGGCTACGGCCAGGCCGTGGACTTCTCGGTCGCGGTCGCCGACGCCGAGCTCGGCGCCTTCGCGGACTGGGTGGCGACCCTGACCTCAGGCCGGGCCACGGTCGTGGTCGCCGCCGACATCCATGTGCCCGAGCCCGTGTGACCGGCGGGGCCAGCCTCCGCGGGATCAGCCTCCGCGGGATCAGCCTTCGCGGGATCAGCCTTCGCGGGATCAGCCTTCGAGCGCGTACTGCATGACCCGGAACTTCGCCTGGGCCTCGGCCAGCTCGGACGCCGGGTCGGAGTTGCCCATGATGCCGCCGCCGGCGAAAAGCCGGGCGCGTCTGCCGCTGATGAGGCCGGAACGCAGCGCGATGCCCCACTCGCCGTCGCCGTGGGCGTCGATCCAGCCGACGGGCCCGGCGTAGCCGGCGCGGTCCATGCCCTCGAGCTCGCGGATGACGTCGATGGCGGTGGAGGTGGGGGTGCCGCCGACGGCGGCCGTGGGATGCATGGCGGCGACGACGTCGAGGACGGAGGCCCCGTCGGCCAGGCGGCCGACGACGTGGCTGGCCAGGTGCTGGACGTTGGGCAGGACCAGCAGCTCGGGCTCGTCGGGGGTGTGCAGGGAGGCGCAGAGCGGCGCCAGGGTCTGGCGCACGGAGGCGATGGCGCACTCGTGCTCGTGGCGGTCCTTCTCGGAGGCGAACAGGGCCGCGCCCCGGGCGAGGTCGTCGGCGGCGCTGCTGCCGCGCGGGGTGGTGCCGGCCAGGACGAGCGACTCGATCTCCTGGCCGGTGCGGCGGATGAGCAGCTCGGGGGTGGCGCCGACGAGACCGGCGACGGAGAACGTGTAGCAGTCGGGGTAGCGGTGCGCCAGCCGGGTGAGGAGCAGGCGGATGTCGATGGGGTGCTCGGCCGTGGCGAGCAGGTCGCGGGCGAGGACGACCTTCTCCAGCTCGCCGCCGCGGATGCGCGCGGCGGCGCGGGCCACCACGTGCTCCCACTCGGGAGCGGTCAGGCTGCCGTCGCCGTAGCGGATGTGGCCGGGATCGCGGATCGGGGTGAAGGTCTCCAGGGGCGTGTCACCGATGGTGGTGAGCCAGGCGCGGCCGCCGCGGCGGGCGAGGATCGCCTGCGGGACGGTGAGCACGGAGCCGGGAGAACTCTCGTCGAAGGTGAAACTGCCGAAGGCGACGGGACCGGAGCCGGGAGTGTTGACGGCGTCGTCGACGTGGGCCTCGCCGAGGATGTCCGCGAGCCACTCGCGGGCCCAGGCGAACCGGTGGGGGCCGGGAGGCACCGCGACACGGGCGGCCTCTCCCCAGCCCACGAGCCCCTCGCCGTGCCTGATCCACGCGTAGGGCGCGGACCTCGGCAGGGACGCCAGCAGGTCACCCGGGTCACCTACGGGGGTGGTGCGAACCGGTAGTGGGCGGGTGGTTCCGAGCGCGACACTCACCCGAGACACTCTATGCGTGAACTGAACACGTTCGACTGGGGCCCCGGCTAATGACTGGTTACGGTCGTTCGACGGGGAAAGGTGCGCGTCCAGGGGGGTTTTGGGCGCACGCGGCCGGGGCGGCACTGTCAAGCCGCGATATGAAGTCGGTCCTGAGATGGCAGTCCTTGCCGTCAGGTCATGGTGTGCCGTTGACCGGCTCCCTACCTTGAGCTCATGATCGGTCGTCTGTCGCCGTTGCTCGGCGCTGTGGTGGTGGTTCTCGGTTCCGGAGCGGCGCAGGCCACGTCGGTCCCTCCGGTGCCGGCGAGGATGGTGGCCCTGGGTGATTCCATCTCGTCGGGCTTCAACGCGTGCGGCTGGTACGTGTCGTGCACCTCACGTTCGTGGTCCGCCGGTGACAACCCCGACGTCTCCAGCCACTACCTGCGGCTGCTGCGGCTGGACCGCGACATCAAGGGGCACAACGACAACCTGGCGGCGCCGGGTGCGACCAGCGCCGACCTGATGGGACAGGTGCGGCGGGCCATCGATCTCAAGCCCGGCTACGTGACGGTGCTGATCGGCGCGCAGGACGCTTGCGTGCGCACCGAACGGGAGATGACGCCGGTGGCCGTCTACCGGCAGCGGCTGGACCAGGCGTTGACGGCGTTGCGCGACGGGGTGCCGGGGGTGCGGGTGTTCGTGTCGAGCATCCCCGACCTGCGGCGGCTGTGGCAGGTGGGCAAGGGCAACGCGATCGCGCGCACGTTCTGGGCGCTGGGGCGGATCTGCCCGGCGATGCTGGCCGAGCCGACGTCGGTCAAGCGGGCGGACGTGGAGCGGCGGGCGCGGGTGCGGGAGCGGGTGATGGCCTACAACCGGGAGGCGGCCGCGGCCTGCGCGTCCCTGGGGGAGTCCTGCCGTACGGACGGGGGCTCGGTGTTCTCCTACCGCTTCACGCTGGACCAGGTCAGCCGGTGGGACTACTTCCATCCGAACTCCGCGGGGCAGCGGGTGCTGGCGGAGCAGACGTTCAGGCGAGGGTTCGACTGGCTGGATCCGCGTTAGCGGCACTGGGCGAGCATGGTGGTCTTGTCGGCCCTGGTCACGGGCAGGCCGTACTTGAGCGCGACCTGCGCGAAGCGGGTGACGTAGGCGCAGCGGACGCGGCGTTGCGGCGGGAGCCAGCCGGCCGGGCCGGAGGCGTCCTTCTGCTCGTTGGCCGCGCCGTCGACCGGCAGCAGGTTGAGCGGGTCGTTGGCGAAGTCGAGGCGTTTGGACATGGGCCAGCGGGGGGCGCCCATGCGCCAGCCGTAGCCGAGCGGCACCACGTGGTCGACCTGGACCTCGTCGGCGCGGTCCTTGTGCCAGTGGATGGTCCGGCCGGTGTAGGGGTCGGCCAGGCGCATCGAGACGACCACGCAGCGCGAGCCGTCGCGGTATCTGATGTCCTGTCCGTCGCGGGCGAGCAGGTCGTCGCGGGTACGGCAGCCGTTGCGGGCGTAGGGGACTCCGGTGGCGTCGTCGGCCCAGTTGGCGCCGTAGCGGGTGCGGGCGTAGCCGGTGGTGGGGCCGCGGCCCTTGACGCGTAACCGCTGGATGAGCCGGCGGGCGGTGGCCTTGTCGGCGGCGGTGGTGATGGGCGCCAGGCCGGGCAGGGTGCCGCTGGCGTTGCCGAGCGGGCTGGCCGCCGTGGCGGGGCTGGAGGTGCCGGAGCCGAGGAGTGCTGCGACGAGTGCGGCTCCCGCCAGGATGGCGACCGCGTCCTTGGTGCTCAAGCACGCCTCCGGGGGTGAGGGAGGTTCTCTAGAGAGGATTTCCCCAGCCTGGTCTGCTTTGACACGGTAAGGCCTTGCGGGCGGCGCGGAGAGGAGGATGTGGCCGTTCCGGTCGGTGAAGGACGTTCCGGTCGGTGAAGGAACGGCCGGGGATGACGGCGGCGGGCGGCCGATGGCCGCCGCGCCGCTCAGGGGCGGCCGAGGACGCCGATCACGGTCTACGGCTCGCCGGCCGGCGTCATGGCCGGACCTGTGAAGCCGGACGGGCCGGGGGTTTGACCCAGGTGCCGTCGCGGCGGGCGAGCAGCTCGCCCAGCAGCGCCTCCCACTGGGCGCCGATGACGTCGGCGTCGTAGAGGCGCGCGGTCTCCACGCCACCCGCGGCGAGTCTGCGGCGCAGCGGCTCGTCCTCGATGACCCGCAGGATGGCGGCGGCGAGGTTGGCGTTGGTGCGCGGCTTGACCAGCAGCCCGTCGGACTCGTGCGTGATCATTTCCTTGGGGCCGTGGGGGCTGTTGAAGCTGACGATCGCGAGCCCCTTGGCCATGGCTTCGAGGATGGTCATGGGGAAGCCCTCGTGGCGGGAGCTGAGCACGAAGATGGAGGCCTTCTCCAGCTCGGCGCCGACGTCGGAGGTGGCTCCCGGCAGCTCGACCACGCCGTCGAGCCCCGCCTCGGTGATCTGGGCGCGCAGGTTGTCCTCCTGGGGGCCGGCGCCGAAGATGCGCAGCTTCCAGTCGGGATGGGCCCGGGCGACCTCCTCCCAGGCGGTGATGAGCCGGTGGAAGCCCTTGAGCCGGGTCAGCCTGCCGACGGCGATGACGACCTTGGCGTCGAGTTTGGCGACGTCGCCGCTCAGCGGCGGCACGGCGTTGGGGATGCGGGCCAGTTTCCTGGGCTTCTTGGTCAGGGTGGCGCGGTAGTCGCGCTGGTCGGCCTTGGTGAGGGTGACGAGCGCGTCGAGGCGGCGGTAGCGCCACTTGATGAGCGCCTGCATGGAGTCGGGCTGCGTGCGCAGGGCGACGTGCTCCTGGCCGATGGTGATGACACCGGGCAGGGCTAACTGGGCCATGACGAGGTTGAGCCCCGGCCGGGTGGCCATGAGCACGCCGGTGTCGAGCGAGCGGATGTAGCGGGCCAGCTTGAGGTCGGTCCACAGGTTGAAGCGATGGTACGCCGACTCGTCCGGGGGGATCAGCTTGCTGGGCAGTTTGGACAGCATCGCGCGCATCGGGTCGAGCCCCGGATTGACCCGGTCGTCCAGATATCGGAACTTGACCCGCGGATCGACGGGAAAGAACGGCTCCTCGGCCTCCCGCAGCACACTGACGATCTCGACGTCGTGCTCACGTGCCAGGTAGCCGGCGACGTTGAACACGGTCCTGATCGTGCCGCCCATGCCGTTGGCGTGCAGGAGGAGGATGTGGATCCGGTCGATCGACGGAGGCGGCGCGCCGCGCTTCTTGCGCCGGTTGTATCCCCTGTACAGCCGGACCATCGCTGACTTGCCCTTGCGTGCCAGTGCGCGCACCTGTGGGATCCCTCCTTGTCGCGAGAGTGTCAACAACACACATGGCCGGTGGCGAGACGTTCTCGCCACCGGCGCTTTCGTATTGGCTCAGATGGAGTGCGCCGTCAGTCCCCGTGGCGCTATCCCCACCTATGATCATTAGACGCCATAAAGGGTCTTAAGGTTGCATGTGCGACTGACGCGGGGCCCACGTGCGGGCGGGCATGGGACGAATAGGTGAACCGGACGGCCGGGACGCCGGCCCGGCCGTCCGGTCATGTCACCGGGTCACGCCTCGTCGGGCTTCCTGGTTTCCTTCTTGATCTCCTTGGCCTGGCGATCCGCCTTCATCGCCTGCTTCTTGGCCTTGCCGGACTTGGCGGACGGTTTCTTCTTGATCTCGGACATGGTTTCCCCCGTGTGGATTCTTGTGCCGATCGGCACACTAAGCCGCTTAATACCCGTTTGACACTGAAACCCGACATAGCATCAATAACCACTCCGAAATGTCACAGCAGGGTCAGTTGTTGCGGCTGGGGCTGCTGTCGACCGGCGGGCCGGGACGGCAGCCGCCTGGCCCGGGCCGGGGACGCCCGGCCGACGCCGTGGCGCGCGGCCAGCTCCTTGACCTGGCCCGTGACGCGCTCCTGGTAGGCCTTGGGCGCGTAGGCGCCTCTGCCGTACAGCTCGAGATAGCGCGGCACCAGTCGTGGGTGCTCGCGCGCGAGCCACGCCAGCCACCACTCGCGCGCCCCAGGGCGCAGGTGCAGCACGATCGGCGCGATGTGGGTGGCGCCGGACGCGGCGATCTCCCTGACCGTGCGCGCCAACTGGGCGGGGGAGTCGGTGAGGTAGGGCAGGATCGGCGCCATCAGCACACCGCAGCCGATGCCGTGGTCGTTGAGCGTGGCGCACACCTCCAGCCGCCGGTGCGGGGCGGGGGTGCCGGGCTCGACCGCGCGCCAGACGTCGGGGGCGAGGAAGCCCGCCGACACGTTGGCGCCGACCTCGGTGACCTCGGCCGCCTCGGTGAGCAGGTCGAGGTCGCGCAGGATGAGGGTGCCCTTGGTGAGGATGGAGAACGGGTTGGCGGCGTCGCGCAGCGCGGCCAGGATGCCGCGCATCAGACGGTAGCGGCCCTCGGCGCGCTGGTAACAGTCGACGTTGGTGCCCATCGCCACGTGGCCGCCCTGCCAGCGTGGCGCGGCGAGCTCCCTGCGGGCGAGCTCGGCCGCGTTGACCTTGACGACGATCTTGGAGTCGAAGTCGGCTCCGGCGTCGAGGTCGAGGTATTCGTGCGATTTGCGGGCGAAGCAGTAGACGCACCGGTGCCCGCAGCCCCGGTAGGGGTTGATCGTATGGGTGAACGGGACCTGGCTGGCCGCCGGAACCCGGTTGATGATCGAGCGAGCCCGGATCTCGTAGAAGGTCATGCCCCTGAACTCGGGGGTGTCGAAGGTGCGGGTGACCGCGCCGCCGGAGAACAGCGGCACGGCCGGATCGGCCTGGCCGCCGGTGGCGGTCAGGCGCAGGTTGTCCCAGCGCATCCCATGATTAGAACAAAGGTTCGACGATGATCGCAAACGCAAAGTGACGGCAATTACCTGCCCAGGCGGGGGCTAATGATCTTCAGGGTTGGGCAGGAAACCCGGACAGAGCTTGCGTTCCGGAGGTGCGTCTATGGCCTGGTCGCAGGATGAGGAGCGGATGCTCGCGCAGATCGAGCGGCATCTGGTCGATGACGACCCCCGGCTCGTCGCCCGGCTGGAGTCGTTCAACGAGCGAGTGCGCCGCAGCGAGGCCAGGGACGGCGCCGACGGTGGCGGCAGGCGAGGGCCGCGCCGCTCCACGATCATCATCCTGATCAGCTGGCTGCTCATCGCGACCTTGGTCGCCACACTCCTGATCATGGTTCTTCAGCACGAGGCGGCCACCCTGACCGCGTCCCTCTGACGACCGTCATCACCCTGCGTGCCGCCGCTCGTCCGGCCCGAGTCATGGCCGCCCCGAGGTCGAAGGGGACGCGGTGAGGCGTCAGAGGCCGCGGAGGAAGGCGGCCGCGATGGGGGCGGCCACCTTGCCGCCCCCGCCGCCGCCTTCCACCACGACCGCGAACGCGACGTCACCCTTGAAGCCCATGAACCAGGCGTGCGAGTCGAGCTTCTCGCCGGTGCCGTACTCGGCGGTGCCCGTCTTGCCACGGGTGCCGGCCGGCAGGCCGGCGGACTTGGCGGTGCCCTTGGTGACGACGGCGGCCATCATGGCGTGCAGCCCCGACTTGACCCCGTCGGGCAGCGGTTGCTCGCCGGCCTTCTGCTTCAGGTCGGGCACCAGGGTGGGCGGCCGCCAGGTGCCGTCGGCGATGGCCGCGGCGACCGACGCCATCGAGAGCGGGCTGGCGGTGATCCGGGCCTGCCCGAACGCCTCGGCGGCCAGCTCGGCGTCGGACTGGGCGCGGGGGAAGCTCGCCTTGGTGGCGGGCACGCCGATGTTCAGCGGCTGGTTGAAGCCGACCTGCTCGGCCGTCTCCAGCAGCTTGGCGGCGCCGAGGTGCTGCTTGGCCAGCGGGGCGAACGTGGTGTTGCACGAGTGGGCGAAGGAGTCGAGGAAGGACAGCGACCCGAAGTGCTCCTTCTCGGAGTTGCGGATCTTCAGGCCGCCCACGGTCGCGTACTGCGGGCAGGTGACTGTGTCCTTGGGCGACAGCCCGGCGGCCAGCAGCCCGATGGCGGTGACGGCCTTGAACGTCGACCCGGGCGGGTAGCGGCCGTCCAGCGCCCGGTTGAAGCCGCCCTGGTTGTTGACCACGGACAGGATCTCGCCCGTGCTGGGTCTGATGGCGACCAGGGAGGTGGGCTTGTCGACGTCCTTGACGGCGGCGACCGCGGCGGCCTGGGTGGCGGCGTCGAGGGTGGTGCGCACGGGTTCGCCGTCGGTGCCGTCGATGGTCGCGAGCGTCTTGCCGCCGGCCTGGATCTCGGTGGTCGGAGTGCCGGCCAGCCGCTTCTCGAAGGTCTCCTGCAGCCCGCCGCGCCCGACCGCCTGGCCGGTCTTGTAGGCGGCGCCGAGCTTGCCCACGTCCTTCTTGGTCGCCTTGTCCAGGTAGCCGACGAGCTGCTGGACCGACCCGCCGGCGGCGCCGGTGTCGATGCGCTCGCCGCCGGCGTCGGTGATCTCGGCCCGGTCCGGCCAGCGCGTCTTCAGCGCGAACGACGCGCCCGAGGTCAGCGACGGGTGCAGGGTCGCGGGTGTCCAGGCGACCTTCCAGGCGCGGTCGGCCACGGTCAGGTCGAGCCTCCCCTGGTAGGTCCACTCGCCGACGTTCTTCAGCTTGACGGTGGCGGTGTAGGGGACGGTGGCCCGGTCGTCGCCCGGGCTCACCTGGCCGAGCTCGACGGTGGTCGACTCGACGCCCAGGCCGGTGCGCATCTGGTCGTAGGCGGTCAGCGGCTGAGGGGTGGCGAGCTCGGCGGTCATGGCCGGCTTGTCACCGGCCTGCCAGGCGGCGGCGAACCGCTGCGCGGTCTCGGCGGGAGTGCCCCGGGTGTGCAGCAGGTAGTAGGCGCCCCCGCCGGCGGCGCCCGCCACCAGCAGGGAGACGCCGGACACGATTGCGATGGTGCGGCCACGCGCCACTGGTCAGCCCCCTGGTCGTCGGCAGCGTTTCCTCGGATGGGTCCCCGAGCTTAGCGGGGACGAATCAGGACATGCCGCTGGCGGCTTTGAAGCTGGCGGCGTAGGTGGGCACGTACTCCTGCCCGGACTCCTTCTGGATCGCCGACATGATCTCGTCGGTGACGCGCCGGCGGTCGCGAGCGTTGGCGTGGTCGCCCTTGAACGTCAGCGGCGCGCCGATGCGGATGCCGATGCTGGCCGGGCGGGGCACCTTGGCGCCCACGGGCAGCACCTTCTCGGTGCCGGAGAGCGCGACCGGCAGCACCGGCGCACCGGTCTTGAGCGCCAGCCAGGCCACGCCGATCTTGCCGCGGTAGAGGCGGCCGTCGGGGGAGCGGGTGCCTTCGGGATGGATGCCGAACAGCTCACCCCGCTCCAGCAGGTCGGCGGCGGCGTCCAGCATCGACTGCGCGGCGTGCGCGCTGTCGCGGTCGGTGGGCAGGCTGCCACCGAGCCGCATGAACCAGCCGGAGACCGGGTTGCCGGAGAAGTACTCGTTCTTGGCGGCGAACGTGACGTGGCGTGGCAACAGCGCGGGAAGCAGGAACGAGTCGAGCACCGAGAGGTGGTTGGCGGCCAGGATGGCCGGCCCCGTCCGAGGCACGTGCGTCGCGCCGGAGATGTGCGGGCGGCACATCACATGCGCGAGCGGCGTGGCGGCGAACTTGACCACTTGGTACAGCAACATGCGCTCCTGATGATCGTTGGTCGGCCACCCCACCATAAAGCAGGCGCCCCGGCTGGGACCGGAGCGCCTACAAAAAACACGTTAAGGCCGATGTGGCGGTCGCCTCCTCGGCGAGATGCACAACACGGCTCCAGCCGAACGGTATTCCGTGAAGGCGGTAATTTGCGGCCCGGGGGACACAGACCACATCGGCCATTCGACTCTAACGGACATCCGGCAGGGCGTATTCCACCTGCCCCAAAGAATCGGTCACGTTCTGGTCCAGTGCGGCTGGACCACGTCGAAGACCCGCAGCTCACGGCCACGCAACGCGACCTCGGCGAACTGCCACAAAATCGCCCCGGTGGGCGCGTGGATGACGATCGACGGCCCGAGCGGCATCTGCAGCAGCTCGCCCCGCCAGCGCGGCACCCCCGGCGCCAGGAACCACTCCAGCGGCACGTCGTGCACCGACGCCACCTCGCGCGGGTCGGGCACCGGTCGCTGCCTGCCGCCGAAGGCCACCACCGGCGTGATGACGAACCCCGAGTCGGTGACGAAGTCGTCGAGCAGCCCCGCCACCTCGACCCCGGTGACCGCGGTCTCCTCCGCCAGCTCCCGCAGCGCCGCCTCGACCGGCTGCTCGCCGTCGTCGAGCCTGCCCCCGGGCAGCGCCCACTGCCCGGGGTTGCGGCCGTGCGGCGCGCGCCTGATGAGGATCGTGTAGGGCCGGCGATCGGGGTCCTCGAGCACGCACACGGTGACGGCGGCGCGGCGGACCCCCTCGGCGGGCGGCACCTGCCTGCGGTCGAAGGCGGACAGGTGGGCGCTGATCAGCTCGCGCAGCTCGTCGATCGGGGGAAGCACCCGCCCAGCCTCTCACGCGCCCGCTCGCAGCTCAGGACACGGTCACCCCATCGCGCCCGGCCCCCGGCAGCCGTACGGTGACGCTCAGCCCGCCCGCCGGGCGCGCCCGGGCGGTGACCGCGCCGCCGTGCGCGTCGACGATCGCGCGCACGATCGACAGGCCGAGCCCGGAGCCGCGCGCCGACCGCACCCGGTCGCCCTGCAGCCGCCGGAACGGCTCGAACAGATTTTCCACCTCGTACGCCGGGATGGGATGGCCGGTGTTGTCCACGGTCAGGATCGCGTCGTCGCCGTCCAGGCGCAGGCTCACCGTCACCTCGCCGTCGCGCACGTTGTACTTGACCGCGTTCTCCAGCAGGTTGAACACGCACCGCTCCAGCAGCAGCGGGTCGCCCACGACGAGGGCCGGCCGCAGGTCGTCGCGCAGGGTGAGCCGCCGCCTGCGGGGATGCGGGTCGAGTTGTTCCAGCGCGGCCCGTACGACCTGCTCGGCGTCGACGGTCCGGCGCACGGCGAGCTCCTGCTCCGACTCGGCCAGCAGCAGCAGCCCCTCGATGAGCCGTTCGTAGCGGGCGTTGGTGCCCAGCAGCGCCCGCGCCAGCGCCTTCAGGTCCGGCGACGCCTCGGGTTCCTCCAGCGACACCTCCAGCACCGTACGGTTGATCGCCAGCGGGGTGCGCAGCTCGTGGGAGGCGTTGGCGATGAACCGCCGCTGACCGTCGAACACCCGGTGCAGCCGGTCCAGCATCGCGTCGAACGTGTCGGCCAGCCGTTTGACCTCGTCCGGCGGGCCGTTCAGCGCGATCCGCTCGTGCAGCGTGCTCTCCGACAGCCGCCGCGCCGTGTCGGTCACCCGGTCGAGGGGGCGCAGCGCCCGGTCGGCCACGAGATAGCCCAGGACCACCGCCACGATCCCGATCAGCATCATGATGACCACGGAGGAGCGCAGCATCTCGTCGAGCACGCCGTCGGCCCGCTGTCTGACGTCCGTCTCCAGCCGCCGGAACATGACGTCGTGCTGGAGGGGCGAGCCGCCGGCTCCCGGAGTGGCCGCCGGGCCGATCACCGTCGACTTGACCGCGAACCGCTCGTTGAGTGCCCGCCCGGTCAGCAGGTAGGTCGACCACAGCAGCAGCGAGCCGGCCACGAAGAACAGGCCGCCGTACAGGAGGGTGAGCCGCATCCGCAGGCCCAGCCTCTTCCACGGCGGCGCGACGCGTCTCACAGGCGGTATCCGCGGCCGGGCACGTTCTCGATCACCGTGGGTGCGCCGAGCTTCTTGCGCAGCGAGGTGAGGGTGACGCGCAGCACGCCGCTGGCGGGGTCGGCGTACTCGTCCCACGCGCTCCTGCGCAGCTCCGCCGAGGCGACCAGGCCGCCGTCGGCGCGCAGCAGCTCACGCAGCACGTCGAACTCCTTGCGGTTCAGGGTGATCTGCCGCCCGTCGCGGGTCACCGTGCGGCGGCCGGGGTCGAGCCTGATCCCGGCCCGCTCCAGCACGGCCGGCCGCGCCCGGGGAGAACGGCGGGCCAGCGTCCGGATCCGGGCCACCAGTTCGGCGAACACGAACGGCTTGACCAGATAGTCGTCCGCGCCCAGCGACAGCCCGCCGACCCGCTCGCTCACCCGCCCGGCCGCCGTCAGCATGAGGATCCGGCTGGCCGGCGCGGCGCATGCCAGCTCGGCGCACACGTCGTCGCCGTGCACCTCGGGCAGGTCGCGGTCCAGGACGACGACGTCGTAGTCGACGTAGCCGGCCAGCGCCAGCGCCTCCTGCCCGTCGTACACGACGTCGACCGCCATGGCGTGCAGCCGCAGGCCCCGCGCGACGGCGTCGGCCAGCTCCTCCTCGTCCTCCACGACGAGCACCCGCATCGGCCACCCCTTTCCCGGTCCGCTGTCGAGCGTGGCGGATCAGGTGTTAGCCGCGAATAAGGAGATCACCGGCTTATCTGCGTTTAGCACCAGCACCGGTGAAGTGTGCATCGCGCCCCGGGCGAACGACCCGCGGCGCGAAGGAGTGACAGTCATGAACGTCCGACCGGTACTGGCCGCGTTGCCCCTGATCCTGGCGCTGGCCGCGTGCGGCGGTGCTCCCGCGAAGCAGGACGGGGTGGCCAGCGCGGCCAGCGGCTCCGCCACGCCCACGGCCTCGACGGCCGCCACGGCGACGGGCGGCGCCTCGGCGCCCACCGATCCGAGGGAGGCCCAGCTCAAGTTCGCCCAGTGCATGCGCGAGCACGGCGTCCCCATGGACGACCCCGAGCCCGACGGCGCCATCAGGATCAAGATGAAGAAGGGGATGGAGCAGCAGGTCGAGGAGGCCCAGCAGGCGTGCAAGCACTTCATGGACGCCGCCATCGGCGACCGCATGGGCAGGCCTGACCAGAAGACGCAGGACCGGGCGCTCAAGTTCGCCCAGTGCATGCGCGAGCACGGCATCCACATGGAGGACCCGAGCTCCGACGGCAAGTTCAAGATCGACATCCCGGCCGGAACACCGGAGGAGAAGCTCAACGCGGCCCACGAGGCGTGCAAGGAGTTCGACCTCGGCGGTGGCCCGCGATGAGGAGAAGCCTCACCCTGGCCGGCGGCGGCCTGCTGGCCGCCGCCGCGGCCTGGACGGGGATGGTCCTGCTCGGCGAGACCGGCACCGGCTCGGCGGAGCCCGCCACGCCGGGCGTCCCGGCCACGGCGCAGATCACCCGGCAGGACCTGGTGGACACCAAGACGGTCGACGGCTCGCTCACCTACTCCGGTGAACGCGAGGTGGGCACCGACGCCGCCGGCACGGTCACCTGGGTGCCCGCGCAGGGCGCGCTCATCCGCCGCGGGCGCCCGCTGCTCAGGGTCGACCGGAAACCGGTCGTCCTCATGTACGGCAAGCTGCCGCTCTACCGGGAGCTGCGGCAGGGCGTCCCCGACGGCCCGGACGTGAAGCAGCTGGAGCGCAACCTCAAGGCGCTCGGCTACGGCGAGTACCTGACGGTGGACGACCACTTCAGCTACGCCACCCACCTGGCGGTCCAGCGCTGGCAGGACGACCGGGGCCTGCCGGAGACCGGCCGGGTGGACGCCGCGCAGGTGGTCTTCCTGCCCGGGGTGGCCCGGGTGACCGACGTCAAGGCGGAGGTCGGGGGCAAGGCCGGCCCCGGACGGCCGGTCCTCACGGTCAGCGGCGTCCGGCGGCTGGTGCACGTCGACCTCGGCACCGGCGACCAGGCCATGGCCCGCCGGGGCGCCAAGGTGACCGTCGAACTGCCCGGCGGCGAGCGGGCCTCCGGGACCATCACCTCGGTGGGCACCGTGGCCGAGAGCTCCGGCGACGAGCGGGACGGCACCA
This sequence comes from Nonomuraea sp. CX421, assembly GCF_059358955.1. Classification (NCBI taxonomy): domain Bacteria; kingdom Bacillati; phylum Actinomycetota; class Actinomycetes; order Streptosporangiales; family Streptosporangiaceae; genus Nonomuraea; species Nonomuraea sp. CX421. The sequence continues at coordinate 234,283 of NZ_JCADBK010000010.1, forward strand.
CCACCGTCGACGTGGACATCACGCTGGCCGAACCCCCCAAGACCAGGCTCGATCAGGCTCCCGTGGAGGTCGAGATGCAGAGCGAGCGGCACGAGAACGTGCTGGCGGTGCCCGTGGAGGCGCTGCTCGCGCTGCGCGAGGGCGGCTTCGGCGTCGAGGTGGTCGAAGGCGCCGCCACCCGGATCGTGTCCGTGAAGACCGGCGCGTTCGGCGGCGGGCTGGTCGAGATCGAGGGCGACGGGCTGGCCGAGGGCATGAAGGTCGGGGTGCCCGCCTCATGAACGGTCCCTGCCCCGTCGTGGAGCTGCGCGGGGTGTCGAAGGTGTATCCGGGGCGGGTGCACGCCCTGCGCGGGGTGGATCTGACCGTGGAGCCGGGTGAGCTGCTGGCCATCGTCGGGCCGTCGGGGTCCGGCAAGTCCACCATGCTGCACATGATCGGCACCCTGGACCGGCCCAGCGGCGGCACCGTACGGATCGCCGGGTACGACGTCGCGGGGCTGTCCGACCGTGAGCTGTCCGCGTTGCGCGCCCGCCATCTGGGCTTCGTCTTCCAGCAGTTCCACCTGGCCCCCGGCGTCAGCGCGCTGGACAACGTGGCCGACGGGCTGCTCTACACGGGCACCGGACGGCGCGCCCGCCGCGAGCGCGCCGCCGCGGCGCTGGAACGGGTCGGACTCGGCCACCGGCTGACCCACCGGCCGTCCCAGCTGTCCGGGGGCGAGCAGCAGCGGGTCGCGGTCGCCCGCGCGGTCGCCGGGGACCCGCCCCTGCTGCTGGCCGACGAGCCCACCGGCAACCTGGACTCGGCCTCCGGCACCGAGGTGCTCGCCATCCTGGGCGAGCTGCACGCGGCCGGCACCACGATCGCGATCATCACCCATGACACCGAGATCGCCGCCTGGTGCCCGCGCCAGGTCCGCGTCCGCGACGGCCGCATCGTCGCCGAGATGGGCGCCGAGATGGGCGCTGAGGTCCGTGCTGAGGCCGGTGTCCCGATCGGTGAGGGGGGCGGTCGTGAAGCGTGAACGTCAGCGGGGGCCGGCGCCCGCCCGGCTCGCCGTCGCCGACGTGCTGCGGGTCGGGGCGTCCGGGCTGCGCGCGCGTCCCACCCGGGTGGTGCTGTCGGCACTGGGCATCGCGATCGGCATCGCCACCATGATCGCGGTGATCGGCATCTCGTCCTCCTCCCGCGAGCAGCTGCTGCGCCAGCTCGACCGGCTCGGCACCAACCTGCTGACCGTCGCGCCCGGCCAGACCATGTTCGGCGAGGAGGCCAAGCTGCCCATCGGCGCGCTGGCCATGGTCGAGCGCATCGGCCCGGTCCGCACCGCCGCCGCCACCGGCGGGACGGACGCCACCGTCCGGCGCACCCGGCACATCCCCGAGGCCGTCACCGGCGGCATCGCCGTCCAGGCCACCACCACCGGCCTGCTCGCCACGCTGGAGGGCGCGGTGGTGAAGGGCGCCTGGCTGAACGCCGCCACCGAACGCCGGCCCGCCGTCGTCCTCGGCGCCGAGTCCGCCCGGCGGCTCGGCCTGGCCCGCGCCGGGGTCCAGGTGTGGATGGGCGGGCGGTGGTTCACCGTCATCGGCATCCTCGGCCCGATGCCGCTGGCGCCGGAGATCGAGCGGTCGGCGCTGGTCGGCTTCCCCGCGGCGGAGGAGTTCCTCGGCTTCGACGGGCATCCCACGACGATCTACGAGCGGTCGGCCGACGAGGCCGTGGAGGCGGTGCGGGCGGTGCTGCCGCGCACGGTCAACCCGGCGAACCCGGAGGAGGTCACGGTCAGCCGGCCGTCGGACGCGCTGGCCGCCAAGGCGGCGGCCGCGGGCGCGTTCACGAACCTGCTGCTCGGGCTGGGCGCGGTCGCGCTGCTGGTCGGCGGGGTCGGCGTGGCCAACACGATGGTGATCTCCGTGCTGGAGCGGCGCAGGGAGATCGGGCTGCGCCGCTCGCTGGGCGCCACGCGGGGGCAGGTGCGCGTCCAGTTCCTGTCGGAGTCGCTGCTGCTGTCGGCGCTGGGCGGCGTCGTCGGCTCGGTCTTCGGGGCGCTGGCCACCACCGGCTACGCGCTGGCGCGCGACTGGCCGCCCGTGGTGCCGCCCTGGGCCATCGGCGGGGCCATCGGCGCGACCCTGCTCATCGGCACCGTCGCCGGGATCTACCCGGCGATGCGCGCCGCGCGCCTGTCACCGACGGTGGCCCTGACGACCACCTGATCCGTACGGCTCGCCGCTCCCTGCCGCCCTGCCCGGGACTCCGGCCAGGGCGGCGTACGGCATCACGTCATGTTGCTGACCACGAGCCAGCCGAGGACCATGCCGAGGATCATCGTCACGCCGGAGGTGATGGCGGCCCACCTGCCCAGGGACTCGCCCCGGGTGTGACCGACGATGCCCAGCACGATCCCGGCCAGGCCGAACAGGATGGGGATGAACAGCAGGGCCACCGCCGCGCAGACGAACGCGATGATCGACAGGACAGGTGCCGACCGGGCCTGCGGCTGCGGGTAGGGCGAGTCGTAGGCCGGAGGCGGCGGTGGCGGCGCCTGCGACCACTGAGGGTCGCCGGCTCGGGGATCGTCGCCTGTGGGCGGGTTCTGTGGGGAGGTCATGATCTGTCTCCTCTCGAAACGCACCAAGTGGCGGCCCGTTCCACGCGTGATTCACATCACATACCGAAATTACTCCCCATGTCGACCGTATGCGGCAAAGGCCCTCCGTCGCGGTCAGGAAAGCCCCCGGGGCAGCGGCCGGGCGTGCACCACGTCCAGCCGGGAGACCGCCCGGGTGAGCGCCACGTACAGCCGGTTGAGCCCGCGCGGCTCGGCCTCGGCGATCGCGGCGGGCTCGGCCACCACCACGTGGTCGTACTCCAGCCCGTTGGCCAGCGAGGCGGGCAGCACACTGAGCCGGTCATTCACGTCGAGGCCGGCGTCCCACAGCGCGGCCGTCAGCGACTCGGCGTCGGAGTCGGCCGCGATCACGCCGACCGATCCCTCGAAGGTCAGGGCGTCGCGAGCCGCCGCGACGACACCCCGCTCCAGGCCGGTCACACGGGTGACGCGCAGCCGCCCGTCGGAGCGGTAGGAGCGGGTAGCGGGCACGTCGGCGTCGAGCGTGGCCAGCAGCCGGTTGGCCAGCCGGACCACCGCGCCGGGCACCCGGAAGCCCGTGGTCAACGCCACGAACCGGGCCTCCGGCTTGCCGAGCCGCTCCATCACCGCGGCCCAGGATCCGGCGGCCCAGGGGGTGGTGCCCTGCGCCAGGTCGCCCAGCACCGTGACGGAGCCGTACTCGGTGCGCCTGGCGACCGCCCGGCACTCCATCGGGGACAGGTCCTGCGCCTCGTCGACGATGACGTGGCCGTAGCCGCGCGGCCGTTCGAGCAGCCCGGCGATCTCGTCGAGCAGCACCAGGTCGGCGGATGACCACTTGGCGCTCTTGTAGGTGCGCGGCGGGCGGGCCCAGGTGATGGCGGCCCGCTCGCCGGGGGTGAGGACACCGTCGCCGGCGCTGCCGGTCAGCACCTCGAACAGCACCTCCTCGGGGCGTACGGCCGGCCAGACGGCGTCCAGGCAGGGAGTGACGGCCCGGCCGGCCCGGCGCGTCCAGGCCGCGTCGATCGTCCGGCCGCGCGCCTCGGCCTGGCGTTCGACCAGCGAGACCACCCTGGCCCGTACGCGTTCGCGCCCGACCGTGTACGGCAGGCCCTCGCGCCGGGTGTCGTCGACCACACGGCGCAGCTCGCTCTCGCCGACCCGCCACCGGTAGGAGCCGTCGGTCACCACGACGGGCTCGACCGGCCGCCGGACGCGGCGGAACAGGGCCGCGCGCAGCACCTCGGCCATCCGCGGGTCGTGCTTGACGGCGGCGGCGGCCGGGGTGTCGGCCGCCGTCACGGGCACGGCGCCCAGCAGCCCCTCCAGGGTGGTCTGCTCGACGTCGACCTCGCCGAGGGTGGGCAGCACGGCCGAGATGTAGCCGAGGAAGGCCCGGTTGGGACCCAGGACCAGCACGCCGCCGCGTCGCAGCCGCTGCCGGTGCGCGTAGAGCAGGTAGGCGGCCCGGTGCAGGCCGACGGCGGTCTTGCCGGTGCCGGGAGCGCCCTGCACGCAGATCGACTCCTCCAGGCCGGCGCGCACCAGATCGTCCTGTTCGGGCTGGATGGTGGCGACGATGTCGCGCATGGGGCCGACGCGGGGACGTTCGATCTCGGCTGCCAGGATCCGGCTCTCGCCCTGCTCACCGAGCGCGAGCCGTTCGTCCTCGAAAGAGGTGAGCGTGCCGCCGGACCAGCCGAACCGGCGGCGCACCGCGACGTCCTGCGGGTCGCCGGCGCTGGCCCGGTAGAAGGCGCGCGAGACGGGCGCCCGCCAGTCGACGACGACCGGCGGGGCGCCGTGCTCGCCGGAGATGTGCCGCCTGCCGATGTGGTAGGCGCGCCCCGGATGCTCGGCCGAGCCGTGGCCGAAGTCGAGCCTGCCGAAGAACGGCGGGCCCTCCGGCTCCTCGCTCAGCTCCTTGGCCAGGCTCTTGAGATGGCGTCCGAGCCGCTCGGCGCTGTAGCGGTCGCCGGCCACGGTCTCGCCGACGATGACCGTGTCGCGTGCGGAGTCGAGCATCCTGCGCAGCCCGGCCCGGCACCGCTCGACGTACGCCCGCTCCTCTTCGAGCCCTTCCACGGCACCCTCCAAATCGTTAACTCGGTTAAGAGATTAACCAGGTTAACACTTTGTTAGAGTGGGCTCATGACAGGTCTGCGACAACTGCAACGGCAGCGCGTGCGTGAGGCCATCTCGGCCGCGGCCATCTCGCTGTTCCTGGAGCGCGGCTTCGACGAGGTGCCCGTGACGGAGGTGGCCGCGGCCGCGCGGGTGTCCAAGCCGACGCTGTTCAAGTACTTCCCGACCAAGGAGGACCTCGTCCTGCACCGCATCGCCGACCACCAGGGCGAGGCCGCGCGGGTGGTCAGGGAGCGCGCCCCGGGGGTGGACCCGGTGACCGCGCTGCACCGCCACTTCCTCGACGCCCTGGCCCGCCACGACCCCGTCACCGGGCTCAACGACCACCCCGAGGTGCTCGGCTACCACCGGATGGTCTTCTTCACGCCCAGCCTGGCCTCGCGGGTGTTCCACTACATGTCGCAGGACGAGGCGGCGCTCGCCGAGGCGCTGGCTCAGACCACCGACGAGCTGACCGCCCGCCTGCTGGCCGGGCAGGTGCTCGCCGTCCAACGGGTCCTCTCCCGGCGCACCTGGCAGGCCCTCGCCGACGGGCGCCCGTTCGCCGAGGTCGAGGCCGAAGCCGTGCGCGCCGCCGACCACGCCTTCTCCCTGCTCAAGGGGTAGCGGCTCAGCCGGCTGCCCGCCGGAGAAGCCACGGGGCGGCTCACTCGCCCGGTGGCCGGACGGCCCAAGAGGGCGATCACACATCCGGCGGCTGGAGGTGATCAGGCGAGAGGGCGGGACGGTGGCAGCCGGAGGCGGTCGACGGCCTCGCGGCGGGTGCGCTCGGGACGGCGGTCGTAGCGGGCGGTGGTGGCCGGCGAGGAGTGACCGACCAGCGCCTGGGCCGTGGCCAGGTCGACGCCCGCGTCGAGCAGCTCGCCGATGAACGTGCGGCGGAAGTCGTGCGCGGTGCGCCGCGACGCGCCCGCCTGGCCGAGCCGCCGCGCCAGGATGTCGGCGATGCCCTGACCGGTCAGGCCCACCGGCCGGCCGTCACGCAGCCGCAGCCGGCCCGCCTTGCTGATCGGGCTGAACAGCGCGCCCGGCGTGCTGCCCCGCACCGCCAGCCAGCGTTCGACCAGCCCGATGGCGTCGGCCGTCAGGTAGACCATCCGCTCCTTGTCGCGCTTGCCGCGCACCCGCAGCGAGCGCGCACCGGGGTCGTAGTCGGCCAGCGCCAGCCCGCCGACCTCGGCCCGGCGGCAGCCCGTGGAGTAGAGCACCGCGATCAGCGCCGCGTCGCGCACCCCGGCCGCCGAGTCGTCGCAGGCCGCCAGGGCCGCGCCGACCACCTCGGGCGGCACGTGGTGGCCGGTGGGCAGCCGGCTCTGCCGCACCGGAGCCAGGTCCGAGGCGCGGGCGTAGTCCTCGGCGCTGCTCTGGCCGAGCCGCCACGCCTCCTTCAGCACCCGGCGCAGCGCCACCAGATGCTTGTTGACGTACGCCGCGGACCACCCCTGATCGGTCAGCATCGTACGGATGCGGACGGTGTGCTCGTAGCGCAGCAGATGCCACGGCTGGCCCGCGCCCGTGGCCGTCTCGTCGCCGGTGAGCAGGCGGGCCAGCCGGTCGAGGCACCCGCGCATCGTACGGCGCGACTCGGGACTGGTCAGCGAGTCGAGGTAGACGTGGTAGGGGTCGCGCGCCGGCTCGACGGGCGGCGCCGCCAGATCGGTCACGGCGGGCAGGCTCACCCCGCCGATCTTAACGGCGCGCTGCCGCGACCCCCTCGACGTGTCCGGCGGTGGACGCTCTCACCGCCTCGTCAGCCGCCCTGACAGGTGCGTGGTCTCACCGCCGCATGGTCTCAACGCCCCATGGCGGCCACACCCTCCAGGAGGCGGTCGACGTCGGAACGGTCGTTGTAGTGGACCAGGCCCGCGCGCACGGCGCTGCCCGCGTCGCGGACCCCCAGCGCGGCGGTCAGCTCCCAGGCGTAGTTGTGCCCGTTCCACACGTTGACCCGGGCCGCGGCCAGCCGCTCGGCGACCTCCTGGGGGCTCAGCCCGGCCACCGTGAAGTAGGCGGTCGCGGTGCGCCTGGCGGGCTTGCCGTAGACGGTGACGTGCGGCATCGTCTCCAGCCCCTCGACGAGCACGGCGAACAGCTCCAGCTCGTGCGCCTCGGCCGCGGCCATCGAGGCCAGCACCCGCTCGCGGCGGCTGCCCGTGCCCGGCACCATCGCGGCCAGGTGATCCACGGCGGCGGTCACCCCGGCGAGATCGGCGAAGGCCGCGGTGCCGAGCTCGAACCGCTCGGGGACGGTGTCGACCGAGGAGGCCAGCTTGTCCGGCCTGATCCGCTCCAGCAACGCGGGGTCGGCCACGACCGCGCCGATGTGCGGGCCGGACCACTTGTAGGCGCTGGTGGCGTAGAAGTCGGCGCCCAGCGCCCGCATGTCGACCGGGCCGTGCGCGGTGGCGTGCACCCCGTCCACGTACGTCAGGGCGCCGGCCTCGTGCGCGATCGCGCAGATCGCGGCCACGTCGGGGCGGGTGCCGAGCACGTTGCTGGCGGCGCTCACCGCCACCAGGCGGGTCCGTTCGCCGATGAGCTCCCGGTACTGCTCCACCGGCAGCTCGCCGGTGACCGGGTCCACCTCGGCCCAGCGGACCGTGGCGCCCACCTGGGTCCACGGCCGGACGTTCGCGTCGTGGTCCAGCCGCGACAGCACCACCTCGTCGCCCGGCCGCCAGTCCTTGGCCAGGGCGGCCGACAGCCGGTAGGTCAGGGTCGTCATGTTGGGGCCGAGGATCACGCCGCCGGGGTGGCCGCCGACCAGGTCCGCGACGGCGGCGCGGCAGCCGGCCACGATCGCGTCGGAGCGGTGGCTGGCGGGGAAGGCGCCCCCGACGTTGCCGATGCCCGTGCGGTAGGCGCCGGAGATGGCGTCGATCACCGCCTGCGGAGTCTGGGTGCCGGCGGCACCGTCGAGGTAGGCGTAGCCGTCGGTCAGCGCGGGATAGGCGGAACGTACGTTTTCGAGAGGGAAGAGCATGATGCGTTCATGCTCAACGGGGCGTGTCCTCAATCAGGTGAAGCAGGACACGCGTGCCCGTTTCCTTGAAGTGGGGGGCGGAGTCTGATTTGTTCGGGGTCGGAGGTGTGAGTCATGCCGCAGCTGACCGCCCTGGACGCGCAGTTCCTCCAGTTCGAGACGGCCACCAACATCGCCAACATCGCGGGGCTGGGGATCGTCGAAGGCGAGCTCGACCGTGCCGGCCTGCTGGCCCTGCTGGAGGCCCGGCTGCCGTACGTGCCGGCGCTGCGCCGCAGGCTCGCCCACGTCCCGCTCGGCCTGGACCACCCCTACTGGGCGCAGGAGGACGATCTCGACCTCGACTACCACGTGCGCGAGCTCGGCCTGCCGTCGCCGGGTGACGACGCGCAGCTGGCCGAGCAGGTCTCCCGGCTGCACTCCCGCCGCCTCGACCGCGGCCGGCCGCTGTGGGAGATCTACCTGATCCACGGCCTGGCCGGCGGGCACACGGGCCTCTACACCAAGATCCATCACGCGGCCGTCGACGGGATCGGCGGCGCCGACGTGCTGGCCGCGCTGCTCGACACCGGCCCGGTGCCCAGGCCGCCGCCCGCCGAGCCGCCCGAGCACGACCCGCCCCCGCCGGGGCTGGCGGAGATGCTCGCCCGCGGTCTGGCCCGGCTCGCCGGCAACCCGGCGCAGGCCGTGCGGTTCGCCGCCCGCGCGGTGCCCCACCTGGACGAGATCCCCGTCGTGTCCCGGATCCCGGGCAGCGGCACGGTGTCCGGGCTGGCCCGCAGGCTGGCCGGGGCGGGACGGGCGCCCGGGCTGCCCTCGCTGCCCGCGCCGCGGACGCCGTTCAGCGGGCCCGTCTCCGGGCACCGCCGCTTCGCGTTCGTCTCCCTGCCGCTGGGCGAGATCAAGCAGGTCCGCAAGGCGCACGAGGTGACGGTCAACGACGTCGTCATGGCCGTGTGCGCCGGCGCCCTGCGCCTCTGGCTGGCCGCGCACGGCGGCGTTCCGCGCCGGCCGCTGGTGGCCGGGGTGCCGTTCTCGCTGCGGGCCACCGGGATCGAGGGCCCCGGCAACCAGGTGTCGTTCATGACGGCGCCGCTGGGCGTGCACCTGGACGATCCCCTCGCCCGGCTGCGCCAGGTGAGCCACGCCATGCGGCGGATCAAGGAGAGGTTCGCGCTCGCCCCGGCGCCGTGGCTGAGCGAGCTCAGCGAGTCGATGCCGGCCGCGCTCATGGGGCTGGCCTCGAGGTCGGCGTTCGGGCTGCTCGGACAGACCGCGCCGCCCGTCAACGTGGCCGTCTCCAACGTGCCCGGGCCGCAGCTGCCGTTGTACGTGTGCGGGGCCCGGCTGCTCGCCCACTACCCGGTGTCGGTGATCACCGACGTGAGCGGCGGGGTGAACATCACCGCCTTCTCCTACGACGGCTCGCTCGACATCGGCGTCGTCACCGACCGGGCCATGGTGCCCGACGCCTGGGAGCTGACCGGCTACCTGAGGGACGCGCTCGACGAACTGCTCAACGCGGAACCTTGACCCACTCCTCGCACCCGCCGGTCGCGAACCCGCGGTCCGTGGGGTGGACGGTGACCGTCGCCGGACCGTAGGTCTTGCCGGACTCGATCAGGTCGGCGGGCAGCCCGGCGGTGGGAACCGGGCCCACCGGATCCCGGTGGAGACAGGCCCTGCGGGGGCGCGAGGGTAGGTGGTCGTCTCGGAGGGAACAAGCCGGTCAGGATGGTCTCAGCCGTCGCGGCCTGAAGATCGTGATCTCGTCCGACCCGAGCAGCGCGAACCGTTGGGTAGCTTAGGAGCAGGCCTGCGAGGAGGGTGTCTTGTCCCAAGCAGCAGAGGTTCTCGAGCTTGACGAGGTCGGCGGCGACGGCTCTCCAGCCATGAGCACCGACTCGGTCAAGACCTATCTGAAAGAGATCGGCCGGGTGCCGCTGCTCTCGGCCGAGCAGGAGATCGAGCTGGCCAAGCGCATCGAGGCCGGGCTGTTCGCGGCCGAGCGCCTGGACACCGAGCCCGACCTGTCCCGTGAGCTGCGCGACGATCTCGTGTGGATCGCCGAGGAGGGGGCGCGGGCCAAGCAACGCATGCTGGAGGCCAACCTGCGGCTGGTGGTCTCGATCGCCAAGCGCTACACCGGCCGCGGCATGCTCTTCCTCGACCTGATCCAGGAAGGCAACCTGGGCCTCATCCGTACCATCGAGAAGTTCGACTACCGCCTCGGCTTCAAGTTCTCCACCTACGCCACCTGGTGGATCAAGCAGGCCATCACCAGGGCCATGGCCGACCAGGCGCGCACCATCCGCATCCCGGTCCACATGGTGGAGCTGATCAACAAGGTCGCCAGGGTGCAGCGCCGCCTGCAGTCCGAGCTCGGCCGCGAGCCCACGCCCGAGGAGATCGCCGTCGAGGCCGACCTGCCACCGGAGCGGGTCGCCGAGGTGCAGGCCTACGGCCGCGAGCCGATCTCCCTGCACACCCCGCTCGGCGAGCAGGGTGACAGCGAGTTCGGCGACCTCATCGAGGACACCGAGGCCGTCTCCCCGGCGGAGGCGGTCTCCTTCACGCTGCTGCAGCAGCAACTGCGCTCGTTGCTCGACGAGCTCACCGAGCGCGAGGCGGGCGTGATCTCCATGAGGTACGGCCTCCGGGACGGAAAGCCGATGACGCTCGACGAGATCGGCCGCGTCTACGGCGTGACCCGCGAGCGGATCCGGCAGATCGAGGCCAAGACCATGTCCAAGCTGCGTCACCCGTCGCGCGCGATGGCCCTGCGCGACTACCTCGGCTGACGCGGAACGAACCTTTCCGCATCGCCCTCTAGCGTGGGTGCGACCACCCAGGAGGACGATGTGATCAAGTTGTCATGGCCCGAGGTCAGCGCGAGGCGGCTGGCGCGGCAGGGGCTGGACGCCCCGGCCGGCGGCACTCCGGCCGACATGGTCAGCGCCATGTGCGGGGCGCACGCCCAGGTCATGTCGGCGGCCGAGCTGTCGATCGGATCACGCCTCGACGGCGTCACCCGGACCGGCGTGCGCGAGGCGCTGTGGGACGAACGCAGCCTGGTCAAGACGCACGGCCCGCGCGGCACCGTGCATGTGCTGGCCGCCCGTGACCTGCCGATGTGGGTGGGTGCGATGTCGCGGTTGCCGGTGCAGCGAAACCCCTTCCCCGACGATGTGAGGCTGACGCCCGCGCAGGCCGACGAGGTGGTCGAGGCGATCCGCGCCGTGCTCGACGGCGACGCGCTGACCATCGAGGAGCTGGGCGACGCGGTCGTCGGCGCCACGGGCTCCTGGGCCGGAGACCTCGTCATGCCCGCCTTTCAGACCATGTGGCCGCGCTGGCGGCAGGTGATGGCCATCGCGGCGCACCGGGGCGCGTTCGTCTTCGGGCCCGCGCGCGGGCGCAAGGTCACCTACACCAGCCCGCCGGACGGGTTCCAGCCGGTCGACGGAAGGGCCGAGCTCGTCAGGCGCTATCTGACGGCCTACGGCCCCGCCACGCCCGGGCAGTTCGCCCAGTGGCTCGGGGCGCCGAAAACGTGGGCGGCGCGGCTGTTCAAGTCGGCGGACCTGGAGGAGGTCCTGTTCGAGGGCGGGCCCGCCTGGGTGGTGGCCGGTGACACCGGCGTGCCCGGCGACCCGCCGCGTGGCGTGCGGCTGCTGCCGTACTTCGACGCCTATGTGGTGGCCGGCAGGCCGCGTGAGCTGCTCTACCCGGGCGCGGCGGCGGCGCGGGCGCTGGCGGGCGGCCAGGCGGGCAACTTCCCGGTGCTGCTGGTCGACGGCACGGTGGCGGGCGTCTGGCACCAGCGCCGCTCCGGCCGGAAGATCCGCGTCACCGTCGAGCCGCTGCGCACGCTCACCTCGGCCCGGCTGCGCGAGCTCGACGAGCAGGTGGCCCGGGTCGGCGAGATCCTGGAAGGCGAGCCGGAGCTGACCATCGGCCCCGTCACCGTGGGCGCCCACGCCTGACGGGGGGCCGGCCCGCCGGGATCGGTGGACGGGCACTCCCAGCTCGCGGAAGGAGGAGGCGTCAGTCGAGCCAGCGGTCGACCTCGGCCCGGAGCCGCGCCTTGACCGCCTCGTCGGCGAACGACGCGTCGATCGAGGCCCGCGCGAACCCGGCCAGCTCCGCGTCGTCGTACCCGAACACCTCGCGCAACCGGGTGTATTCGGCGGCCAGCGCCGTCTCGCCGTCGGTGTTGACCGTGACGACCAGCCCGGCGGCGTGCAGGCGCGGCAGCGGATGCTCGCGCAGCGAAGGGACGAATCCCAGCAGGACATTGGAGGTCGGGCAGACCTCCAGCGGGATCCGGCGCTCCCGGACCTCGTCCACCAGCGTGTCGTCGTCGAGGACGCGGATGCCGTGGCCGAGCCGCTCGGCGTGGCCGAGCGTGAGCGCCTCGCGGATGCTGGCCGCCCCCGCCGCCTCGCCGGCGTGGTGCACGAGGTGCAGGCCGGTGTCCCTGGCCGCGTCGAGCACCTCGGCGAACGGCGCCATCGGGTGGCTCTCGTCGCCGGCCAGGCCGATGCCGGCCACCGCGTCGTAGCGGGTCGCCAGCTTCAGCGTGCGCCAGAGCCGCTCGGTGGAGCGCCGCCGCGAGTGGTCGAGCAGCACCCGGCACTCGATCCCGTACTTCGCCCCCTCGGCCAGACCGTCGAGGACCGCCTCCAGCGGCATCTCCAGCGCCCCGAGTCGCTCGCCGTGGGAGGCGGCGGTGAACGTCACCTCCGCGTAGCGGGTGCCCTGCGCGGCCTCGTCCTCGCAGAACTCCAGCGCCACCCGCCGGAAGTGCTCCGCCGTGCGCAGCCGCTCGCGCACCCGGGCCCGCTGGTCGGCGAACTCGCGGAAGCTCGCGAACGGCCCCTCCGGCTCGGGCGGCCCGCCCAGCTCGCGCACCGTCTCGGGCCGTACGGTCGCCTCCAGGTGGACGTGCAGGTGCGCCTTGGGCAGCTGAGCGATGTCTCTCACGTACTCAAACCTAGAGAGCCGGGAGCGCCACGCGCACCTCCGTTTCGGACGTGAGGGACGAGCCGCCGGAAGAAGGGGAGAAAATGGCAGGCCCGGGACGTCGAGAAGCCGATGACGGCGCCGACCTCCCCGTGCACGGCCAAGGAACAGACCGGCGAAGGAGACCTGATGAAGTACATGCTGCTGATCTACAGCAACCCCGCCTCCCAGGAGGCCGTCGCGGGCAACGTCGACGCGGTGATGGCCGAGGTCGACGCGTTGATGAAGGAGCTGAGCGAGTCGGGCGAGTGGGTCGGCGGGCAGGCGCTGGCCGAACCCGCGAGCTCCAGGACGGTGCGCGTGCGTGACGGCGCGCCCGCCGTCACCGACGGGCCGTTCCTGGAGACGAAGGAGCACCTGGCCGGCTACCTGATCGTCGACTGCGACAGCGTCGAGCGGGCCATCGAGATCGCGGCCCGCTGGCCGGACGCGCGGCTGTGCGCGATGGAGGTGCGGCCGATCATCGCCGACGCCTGATGAACACCATCGAGCGACTGCTGCGCGAGCTGGCGCCTCAGGTGCTCGGCGTCCTCGTCCGCCGCTTCGGCCAGTTCGACGCGTGCGAGGACGCCGTGCAGGAGGCGCTGCTCGACGCGGCCGTGCAGTGGCCCGAGCGGGGGCTGCCCGACAGCCCGCGGGCCTGGCTGATCACGGTCGCCGGTCGCAGGATGACCGACCTGGTGCGCAGCGAGCACGCCCGCCGGCGCAGGGAGGAGACGGCCGCGGCCCGCGTGCCCGCCGACGAGTCGGTGCTGCCCGCGCCCGGTGACGAGCGGGCCTCCGACCAGGACGACACGCTGACCCTGCTGTTCCTGTGCTGCCATCCGGCGCTGTCGCGGGCCTCGCAGCTGGCGCTCACCCTGCGGGCCGTCGGCGGTCTGACGACGGCGCAGATCGCCAGCGCGTTCCTGGTGCCGGAGGCGACCATGGCGCAGCGCATCAGCCGGGCCAAGCAGCGGGTCAAGGCGACCGGCGTGCCGTTCCGGCTGCCGCCCGAGCCTGAGCGGGCCGACCGGCTGCGGGTCGTGCTGCACGTGCTGTATCTGATCTTCAACGAGGGCTACACCGCCACGAGCGGGCCCGAGCTGCACCGCACCGAGCTGACCCGCGAGGCGATCCGGCTGGCCCGGGCCCTGCGGCGGCTGCTGCCCGCCGACGGTGAGGTGGCCGGGCTGCTGGCGCTCATGCTGCTCACCGACGCGCGCCGCCCCGCCCGCACCGGCCCCGGCGGGCGGCTGATCCCGCTCGCCGAGCAGGACCGCGCGCTGTGGGACGGGCAGGCCATCGCCGAGGGGGTCGCGCTCGTCACCGAGGCGCTGTCCACCTCGCCCGTCGGGCCCTACCAGGTGCAGGCGGCGATCGCGGCCGTGCACGACGAGGCGGCGAAGGCCGAGGACACCGACTGGCGGCAGATCCTCGCCCTGTACGGGGTGCTGGCCGGGCTGGACGACAACCCGGTCGTCAGGCTCAACCACGCGGTCGCCGTCGCCATGGTGCGCGGGCCCCGGGCCGGGCTCGACCTGCTCGACGGCCTGGCCGGCGACGCGCGGATCTCCGGGCACCACCGGCTGGCGTCGGTGCGCGCCCACCTGCTGGAGATGGCCGGCGACGTGGACGCGGCCGTGGCCGGCTACCGCGAGGCGGCCCGGCTCACCACCAGCCTGCCCGAGCAGCGCTACCTGGAGGGCCGGGCCGCCCGTCTGTCGTGACGGCCTCCCGATCCGCTTCTCAGGGGAGGCGCAGTCCTGCGATGACGAGTGCGACCAGGCGGCGTGCGTCGTAGCGGGGATCGTGCTCGGCGCCGATGCAGAGGTTTCCGATGCCGCGCATGAGCTCGTAGGCCTCCAGGTCGGAGCGGATCTCGCCGGAACCGGCCGCCGCGTCGAGCAGCTGGGCGCACACGGGAACGAGGCGGTCGAGAAAGTAGGCGTGCAACGTCTCGAAGCCGGTGTTGTCCGACTGCAGCACGGCGGCGAGTCCGTGCTTGGTGGCCAGGAAGTCGACGAACAGGTTGATCCAGCGCCCCAGCGCGGCGTAAGGGGTCGCGCTGGACGCCAGCAGGGCCGGACCGGCCTCGGCGCAGGCTTCGACCTGATGCCGGTAGACGGCGATGATGAGATCCGCCCGGGTCGGGAAGTGGCGGTAGATGGTGGCCGTCCCGACGCCGGCCTCGGCCGCGATGTCGCGGATCGGGGCTTCCACGCCTGACCTGACGAAGATCGAGGCGGCCGCGTCGAGCAGGGTCTCCTCGTTGCGCCGGGCGTCCGCCCGTTTGGGCCGGGCGGCGCGCCCTGAGCCTCGGTCGCCGTCTTTCATCGCGTCGTTCCCTCCAGTGCCGGGCTTGCTAAACGGTACAGCGTCCCGTATCGTCAAACGGGACAACGTTCCGTTTGCTCATGATGCCAGAGCGGGGGCCCGTCGACCACCCCGGACGACGCTCCCGCCGGCGGATCGGCCGTGACGCCGGAGCGGAACGGCCTGTCATCACCTGGCCGTGACGCCGCTCGGCGACGACCCGCGCCGCGTCACCCGCCGACCCCCGTCAACCGTGAGAGAGGTCTTCCTGTGAGCGAATCAGCCTTGGCGGTCCCGGACATGGTCACGAGTGCGCCCACCCCGATCATCTCGGCGAAGCCGATCGTGCTGCCGGCCCCCGGCCGCGGTGAGGATCTGCGGGTACGCGTGTCCGCGCCCGCCCGTGGGAGCGGATTGCCGATCATCGTGTTCTCGCACGGCTTCGGCTGGTCGATGGACGGCTACGGCCCGTTGGCCGACTTCTGGGCCGCCCACGGCTTCGTGGTGATCCAGCCCACCCATCTCGACTCGAGGACGCTGAACCTTCCTCCTGACGACCCCCGTACCCCCCTGATCTGGCGGTTCCGGGTCGAGGACCTGAAGCGCGTCCTCGACCGGCTCGATCTCGTCGAAGCCTCCGTTCCCGGCCTCGGCGGGCACCTCGATCGGAGCCGCATCGCCGCGGCCGGACACTCCTGGGGCGCCCAGACGGCGAGCGTGCTGCTGGGCGCGCGGGTCCTCGATCCCGGCGGCGGAGCGGGAGAGGACCTGTCCGACCCCCGGATCAAGGCGGGTGTGCTGCTCGCCCTGCCCGGCCTGGGCGGTGCCGACCTGACTCCGTTCGCGGCTGAGCACTTCCCCTTCATGAATCCGGGCTTCGCCACCATGACCACGCCGGCCCTCGTGGTCGCGGGGGACCGGGACCGATCGCCCCTGTCCGTCAGGGGGGCGGACTGGTTCACCGACCCGTACGTCCTGAGCCCGGGAGGCAAGAGCCTGCTCACTCTGTTCGGCGCCGAACACTCGCTCGGCGGGATCCCCGGCCACACCGTCACGGAGACGACGGACGAGAACCCCGGACGGGTCGCCCTGATCCAGCGGCTCACCTCGGCCTACCTTCGCTCCGCGCTCGACCCCGAGGACTCCAGCTGGCCGGCGGCGCGCACGGCCTTGGCGGAGAGCGCCGAGCCGCTGGGGCGCATCGACTCCAGGTGAGGCTCGACAGAGCGACGATCGGCGGCGCGCCGCCGATCGTCGAAGGGGCCGACGACTCCATGTTACGCGAACTTCCCTGGGATTCCCTCAATGCGCCATACTAGGGAATGTTATGGAGCAATACACCGTTGATCAGGCGGCCGAGCGACTGGGCCTGCACGTCAAGACCGTCCGCGCGTACGTACGTGACGGGCGGCTCAAGGCGGTCAAGGTCGGCAGGCGCTACCGGATCGCCCGCCAGGAGCTGGAGGCGTTCGCCGGGCTCCCGGAGTCGCCGGAGCCCGGCCGCCACGTGGAGGCGTCCTCCATCGTGCAGATCGACGGGATCGGCCGGGCCGAGATGGACCGGCTGAGCACCATGGTCATCGGTTCCGTCACGAGCGGCCCGCAGCGGCTGAACGTCCAGGTCGTGTACGACGAGGACCGCGCCCATCTGAAGATCATCATCCTGGGAGACCTGGAGCCGAGCGCCCACTTGCTCAGGATCATCGACGCGTTGACGAGGGAACAGCTGTGAATACACCGCCCGACGACCCGCCCGCCCGGCTCACGTACGGGCAGGTCCTCCTCTGCGAGCCGGAGGGGACGCCCCTGCGCGAGGAGAGGGACGCCCTCGACCTCATCGGCGAGGCCGGCCACCAGGGGGCCCGCTGGGTCGCCATCCCGGCCGGGCGGCTGCACGACGACTTCTACCGGCTGCGCACCCGGGTCGCCGGCGACCTCGTGCAGAAGTTCGCCAACTACCGGATCGGCGTGGCCATCGTGGGCGACATATCCCGCCACACCGCCGCCAGCACCGCCCTCCAGGACTGGGTGCGCGAGTCCAACCGGGGCGCCCAGATCTGGTTCGTCGACGACCTGGACGAGCTGGGCCGCCGGCTGGAGGAGCGTTCACCCGGCCGGTGAGGCCGTGGGGAAGGCGTGCCGGCGCGTGGCGGCGACGACGAGCGCGGCGGCGGCCAGGGGAAGCGCGGTCCACGGCAGGGCCCCCGCGCCGGCCGTCTCCAGCACGACGCCGCCGGTCAGCGAGCCGGCCGCGATGCCGGCGTTGTAGACGGTGGTCTGCAGAGAGGTGGCCACGTCCGCGTTGGCCGGACCGGAGGCGCCGATCAGGGCCGACTGCAGCAGGGTCGGCACCCCGCCGAAGGCGGCTCCCCACAGGGCGGCCGCCACGAGCAGCACCGCGGCGGAGCGCCCGGCCAGGCCCAGGGCGAGCATCGCGGCCGCGACCAGGACGAGCGCGGCCAGCAGCGTCGCCCGTGGCCGCCGGTCCACCAGGACGCCGGTGACCCAGACGCCGGCCACCGTGGCGAGGCCGAAGACGAGCAGCACCACGCTCGTCCGCGCGACGCCGTCCGCGAGCGGCGCGAGGTAGGTGTAGACCGCCTGGTGGGCGAGCAGCACGATCAGGGTGACGGCCAGGACGGTCCGGATGCCGGGCAGCGTGGTCACGCGGCGCAGTGGCAGCCGCTCGGCGGCGGGCTCGCCGGGAAAGTCAGGCACCTTCCAGGACACCCAGGCCACCAGGACGAGCGCCCCGGCGGCCAGAACGGCGAACGCGGCCCGCCATCCGGCGGCGGTGGCCAGCGCGGTGCCGGCCGGGATGCCCAGGCAGAGCGCGACGGTGATGCCGGCCGAGACGATGGCGATGGCCCGGCCGCGCCGCTCCGGAGCGACCATGCGCGCCGCGTAGCCGACGAGCATCGCCCACAGCGTGCCGCCCATGACGCCGGCCAGCACCCGGGCCCCGACCGTCAGCGGGTAGGACGACGACAGGGCGGTGACGGCGTTCAGCAGCGCGAAGCCGGTCAGCAGACCGGCCAGCACCGGGCGGCGGCGCAGGCCGCGCAGCGCCGCGGTGACCGGGATCGCGGCCAGGAACGAGGCGACGGCGTAGCCGGTCACCAGGAACCCGACGGCGCCCTGCGGCACGCCCAGGGCCTGGCTCATCTGGGGCAGCAGCCCGGCCGGGAGCAACTCGGTCATCACCGCGGTGAACGCGGCGGCGAACAGGGCCAGCAGCCCGCCCAGCGGCAGCTTGGCGGTCTCGGTGGCGGGGGCGGGCGGGGTGGAGGCGACAGGCATGCGACCATGGTCAAACCTTCACATCGATGTGAAGGCAAATCCTCCGGACGGGGTGTTCATGCGCATCGGCCAGCTTTCCCGGCACACCGGCGTGCCCGCCAGGATGCTGCGCTACTACGAGGAGCAGGACCTGCTGCATCCCGAGCGGGCCGCCAACGGCTACCGCCTGTACGACGCCGCCGCGGTCCACCGGGTCCAGCAGATCCGAGGGCTGCTCGACTCCGGCCTCACCACGGAGATCATCCGCAGGATCCTGCCCTTCCTCGACCGGCCCGGCGAGATCCACCCGGGCTGTCTGAGCGACGAGGTCGCCGCGCTGCTGAAGGAGGAGGCCGATCGGATCACGCAGCGTGTCGAGTGCCTGAGCCGCAACCGCGACGCCATCTTCGCCTACCTCGCCGCCGTCCAACGGGACGGCGACCCGGCGCCGCCCGGTGGCCCTGTCGTAGAGGAGCCGCCACAGCAGTCATTCCCGCAGGGCGTGCACAGGGTCGGTGAACAGCGTCTCCAACCGGGTGCGCGGGATGGCGCGGTCACCGCGGACCACGACGGGCACGGGCGTCCTCCTGGGAGGTGATGTGACACATTGTGTGGCCGAGTCGTCGTGGCGGCGGGGCGGGACTGAGATGTGTGACTACCGCGCCGCTGTCGGAAGGAGATCGCCTGAGCGACCTGGGGCTGAGGAGGATCATCTTCGGCCCCTGGTCACCTTCGGTACTCGTGGTGGCCACGGTCTTGGTCTTGGACCCCCTGGCCTAGCCCTAGCGCGACCTGCTTTCCCGAAATCGTCGCGCTAGCGCACCAGCCCCGGCACCACGTTCAGGCCGTCCTTGCGCACTGCGAACAGTTCCCTGCTCTTGCCCGTCCGCACATCCACTGCGTAGACCACCGGCCCAGTCCCGCCCGGAGACTCGGGGACGGCCAGCAAGGTTACCTCTGTGGCGTTCAACCAGCTCCCGAGCCTCGAAGGATGGAGCCCTTCCGGCAGCCCGGAGATCGAGGCACGGTTCTCCCGACCGGCCTGCATCGCACTGAAGGTCACGAGAGACCCGTCCCGCTGCACCGTCGGTTGCCGATTCCGGTCGACGGTCTGTCCCAGCCGGGCGAGCGTCTGCCCGTCAGGTGCGAGGCTGCTGTAGTAGTACGTGAAGTCCCGGATGGTGATCGGGTTATGGCCGAGCACCCACACCTGGCTGGTCATGTCGTATGGCTTGGCCAGCACGACGGGTCCCGAACCGTCCGACACGCTCACCGGCCACCATCCCCGCTTGAGGTTGGTTACCGTCCCGCGCTCCACGTCCACCAGCTTGTTCGGCTCCCGCCGGCCGCCCCACCCCGAGACGACGAACCGCAGCCCGTTAGGCGACAGCCGCAGCGTGTACTCAACCGCGAAGTCTTCCGCGGGCTGCTTCAGCGGCGCCTGCCACGTCTTGCCGCTCGCCAGATCGCGTACGACGATGCGGCGATGCTTCGAGCTGTAGTACGCGATCCTGCGGCCGTCTGCCGTGACCTCCAGCGGCCCGGTCGCTTCCTTGCCCAGCTGGTAGGTGTCGCCCTGGCGCGTCACGATCTGCCAAGGACTGCCGGTGCACGAGCTACCGACGCAGCCCGGTCGGAAGGCCTGCTCCACCGGCCCGACTCCCTTCGCGGGCAACGGGAGGGCCTTGGTCTCCGGCGGTACGAGCGCGATCGGGGGCGTAGGCCGTACCTGCAGCAGTATGGCTCCGCCGCCGAGCGCGACCAGGCAGGTTACGGCCGCGGCTACCACGGCCCGCCGGGCGGCGCGCCTCCTGCGCGCGCCCCGCACCGCCTGTGCCGCCAGATCGACGGTGGGCGCCTGCTCGGCCAGCGCGTGCAGGTCCTCGCGCAACGTGCGATTCATCGGTACACCTCCTTCGGGGCGAGCGCGCGCAGCTTGGACAGCGCGTAGCTGGTCTGGCTCTTGACGGTGCCAATCGAGACGCCCATGAGCTGCGCGGTCTCGTGCTCTGAGCGGTCCTCGTAGAAGCGCAGCACGATCACGGCCCGCTGCTTCGGCGTGAGCTTCGCCAGAGCGGTGCGCAGGACGAGACGGCGCACGGTCGCCTCGTCGTGTGGCTGCCCCGGCTCGGCCGGCTCCGGCAGCTCGGCCCCCGGTAACTCGACCTGCTTGCGCCTGCGCCACGAGATGGTCTGATTCACCAGAGCCTTACGAGCGTAGGCCTCGGGGTTGCCGCCCTTGGCGAGCTTCGTCCAGTGCGAAGCGACACGGGTGAGGACCGTCTGCAACAGGTCCTCAGCGAGATGGGGGTTCCCAGTGAGCAGATACGCCGTCCGCATCAGCGACTGCTGACGTGTGCGTACGAACTCATGGAACCCCTCGTAACGGTCCATGTATCGAATTAACTCCGGCGAGGGGCTCCAGGTTGGAATGCCCAATGTAGTCCCCAGCAGACAAGGGTTTGGGCTCCCGCCAAGATCGCTGAGAGGGAATAGAGACACCCTTACCAAGGGCAGAGAAAGAGGAACGAGACCAAGGGGGGACTGCAAGTTTGACGAGTGGACCGCCTCGCCCTGCGAGACCCGCCCCGTCACCCTCGCCAGTCGCGAGCCGCCGGGAGCAGGTTCTGCGCTGGAACCGGCTCAGAGCTCCAGTGCGCCGTTGCGCAGGCCGCAGCGGCCGTCTTCACTGATGTCGCCGAGGCATCCCGTGCCGGGCTGACCAGCCACTCCAGCCGGGTCATCCCCAGTCCCGTATCCACGGCCAGCATCCGTTCCAGGTTGGCGCGCACTTCAGAGGTCAGCAGGTGCCCCACCAGCTGAGAGGTCAGATCGGAGGCGCCCTTGCGACCCGTGCCGACCATCTTGACCAGAAGGAGCACACCGGGCCGGATCGGAAATTTCTTCATTGCTACCGGGACTCTGAAGTGACCAAGGTCCCGGCGCGCCGGGGTCCTGTGGCCCTGATCATGGGGTGCGCGAAACGGTGTACTTGGGGTGCGAGCAGAACGACCCCCAAGGAGAGGAAGCAGTCATGGCCACCATGGTCCACACCCCCGCCACGGAGACCGGTGCCATCACCAGCCGCCGCCCCGCCGACTACGTCTGGGCGATCACCCGGATCTCGCTCGGCTGGATCTTCCTGTGGGCGTTCCTCGACAAGACCTTCGGCTGGGGATTCGCCACTCC